>CAYLSJ010000091.1:0-5487 GCA_964386655.1 uncultured Candidatus Bathyarchaeia archaeon
TATAGGGATAGACTTGAGCATACCAGCCTTTCGAATGCCTCTAGAAGTGCTCAAGAACGAGAAACCTAAAAATCCCATGCACAGACTCGTCGAAGACAGCCATCACGATTACGACACAATAGCAACGATATATGAGCTGATGGGAAGAAACATAGGGAAACGAAAAACCCTCCTCCTCACTGTCCCTCATTCGCCTAAAGGGTTTGGGTCAAAACGAGCTGCGCAGGGAAGCATAGTCTTCAAACAAGAGTCTTTCAGCCAGATCAAGGTCAAGTATAAGACAACTCTGCTTTATGCCAACGAACTAGACGTAAATGAAACGGATGTCAGCGTCGCCAAGGCAGAAGACGACTTCTCTATAGATGCAAGTAAAGTAATGACGTACGACTATGCTCAGACACCTTCCTCGCCTCAATTCGCCTTATATGCAACCCTTTCGCCTGAGGATGCCTCCATCTGGCATGGCATCGGTGTCTTCGGCGGGGTAGAACTCATAAAAAGCATTGTTTCCATTCGCTCAGCGTGCCTGAGAAGAACTGTGTTGGAAGGGATTTCGTGCCGTGGCAACAAGGCGCCTCTACAATTCAACCTCATCCCAGAGAAGATGTGGCGCCACCCAAAGCATGGAAACATAGATGCAAGTGTAGGCTGCGTTCACGATTTACAGGAGCTTGTAAGAATGGGAATATATGTTGCGCCTCTGTCTGTTGAGGAAAGACTGAGCACATAGCTGCGAGAGAAAACAAGAATCATCCGTAGTCTAAGGTTCTGCCATGAACTCTATGAATTCTTCAAGAGTGCGTTTCTCCAATGTGTAGTTAGTTTTTCTCTCGTAACCAATTGTCGAGCTAGGTTTGCTGCCGTAGTCGTGTCCCGGATAAACCTCAACGTCGTCGTCGAGAGCTAGTATCTTGTCGAAGAGAGAATGATACATATCCTCTGCACTGCTGCTTGACAAGTCTGTTCTGCCGCATTCGCCTACAAAAAGCGTGTCTCCAGTGAAGAGCTTGTTATCGACCAGTAGGCAGATGCCATCGGGTGTGTGACCAGGCGTGTGAATCACCTTCACTTTGAGTCTGCCAATTTCAAGGGTGTCTTGATCCCTGACTGTTATGTCCTTTGGGCGCGGCGATTTGACGTGTGCAACTATTTTGGCGCCTGTCTTTTCTTTCATTTGGCTGTTGCCAGAAACGTGGTCCCCGTGTGAATGGGTGTTAAATATATACTTGACGTGGACCTTGAGTTGCTGAATCTGCTTGAAGATTTTTTCTACATTGTATCCTGGGTCGATGACTGCTGCTTCTCGAGTTGTTTCATCGCCGAAAATGTAGGCGAAGTTCTTTCCCATGCCCAGTGGAATCTGTTCTAGTATCATGGTTGCACGCCAACAGCTTTCGCTAGTCTCGCCAAGTCTTTATCGTTCATCCACTCGGTTCGCAGATATGTGTAGATTTCTTTCTCAGTCATGCCGAGTCGTCTGGCTTCCTTGACCGCATGCTGGTATGCCTCAATCTCGGTTGGTCGCTCCACATAGTCGTACCTTTGGTCGAAGAGTTTCTGACCTTGCATGTACTGTTTTACATGGGTCAACTCGTGGATTATGTCTAGGTAGATGTCCCTTTCGCTTCCGCTTTTCAAGTAGTATGCGCTTATTATGAGGTGGCCGTCCTGTTCGTCTACGCCCATGTAGCCGCGTCTGGACGCAAACTCTACTTTGAGGTCATTCAGAATTTTGTCTGTTTGGTCGCCGAATATTTCTCTCACAGCGTCAACTTTCTCGAATCCTTGAAAATAGTCGATGAACTTGTAAAGCGTGATTGTGACGTCGCGGCGAATCTTGACGTTGAACAACGCATATACCTCTATGAGATTTCACAAATTGAGTTGCACGTCTTTTAATAAGATTACGCATCACAGATACTGGAAACAATATTAACTTGTTCTGTCCAGCAATAGGTTTGGTTCTGACATGGAAAAACCTCACATCAGAAAAATGACTCCTAAAGACTTTGTCTTCGCGATAAGTCTAACTGACACTATGAATTGGGACTTGACTGAGAAAGACTTCAGATTTATGATGTCGCTGGAGCCTGAAGGCTGCTTCGTAGCCTTGGACAAAAACAAGAGAATCGGATTGATAACGACTGTGAGCTTTGACCGCGTTGGGTGGATCGGCAACGTGATTGTGGATGCTAGCGTTCGGTCTAAGGGAGTTGGGCTGCTACTAGTGAAGCATGCAATGGATTACCTAGCAGAAAAAAAGGTTACTACTGTAGGGCTTTATTCATACGTGAACACAGTGTCCTTCTACAAGAAGCTAGACTTCAAATCTGATAACAACTTCATTCGCCTTGTTGGACAAAGCTCATCAGCGCGTCATGATGCAAAATGTGTTAGAAACATGCGTGAAAGCGACCTTCAAGACGCTATTGATTTCGACAAGCTTTGTATGGGCTGGAATCGAGAAAGACTGCTAAAAAAGATGTTCAAAAGCTCAACCGACTTGTGCTGTGTTGCGCGTGAAGGCAACGATTTGCTCGGTTTCGTTATGGCAGACCGTTATAGACAAGAAATTGGACCTTTGTTAAACCGTCCAGATCAGGATGAAGAAGCGATGCTCCTGTTAAGGGTCGCGCTGGGCAAGCTTGCAGGCGTCGAAGTCCGCATAGGAGTTTCAGAGAAGAGAGCGAGGATCATTGATGCTCTCATGGATATGGGTTTCAAGGAGGAGTTCAAGGTACTGCGAATGTATTGGGGCGACTGGCTTGAGGACAAGGGCTGTTTATTGACAATGGAGTCGCTGGAAAGAGGTTGAGCCCCACTGCTTGATCATCCTCCGTTTTCATCGTGTTTATTGGTAACGCCTAGAGAAAAGCAGCATTAAAACAAGAGGTTCTTGTCAAGCCATTCAGGATACCAGTGATAATACTCCAAGGGCTTTGCTTGCTTCAAGCCTTTGTAGGTTGCCTTTGCCAGCGTTATGTTGCCTCTTCTATCCTTGTACAATTTGACTGAGCCCTTGGCTTCAAGTCCTCCGAGGAGCTGGTTGAGCTGTTCGTCGCTGACGGTGGCGAAGTGTTCTTTGATATCGGTTCTGCTCATGTACAAACCTGGGTTAACTCTATAATCTTCAGCCAGCACTTCAAGCAGCGTATTCTCGTTTGCTTCTTTCACAACAGTAGGCTTGCTTGTTGAGACTGGCACACCAAGTTTCGGGTGTATGTGGCGATGTGGCATCTTCAACTCGTCTGCCATAGCGCGTATTCCTTGACGATACAGAACCATTCGCATTACTTCACTTGTGCCTGCGCCAAGCTGGTTTACTTTGGCGTCGCGCATGAAGGTTTCAAGTGGATAGAATTTGGTCCAGCCGTCGCCGCCCATCACTTGTTGTGCATCGTTTACAAGTCGCTCATAGGCTTCAGAAGTGTACAATTTGGCTAACGTTGCTTCAACCACGGCATCTACTTTCATGTCCATCATGTAGGCAGAGTAATATGTGAGCAATCGTGCCGCTCGCAGCTGTGCCAACATGTCGGCGATTTTGAACTGGTTCACCTCAAACTCAATGGTTGGCTGGTCGAATTGGATGCGTCTTTGAGCGTGTCCGACAGCGTATTTCATGGCTTCTCGCATCGGTCCCAGCATGCCAGCTGCGAAGAGGTTGCGTTCAAAGTTTAGTCCATCAACAACGACTTTCCAGCCTTCGCCTTCAGCGCCCATTCGATTGGCAACTGGCACTTTCACGTTGTCGAAGCTGAGGTAACCGTTTGGCAAGCCTATCCAGCCTCCGAGCTCGTTGATTTTTTCAACTGTGAAGCCTTCCATGCCTTTCTCGACGATGAAGGCGCTGAGGTGACTGTACTTCGCCTTGTCTTCGGGGCGTTCACTTGTTCTGGCATAGACTGTGTAAATGTCAGCTAAACCAGCGTTTGTTATGAACCGTTTCTTACCGTTCAGAAGGTAATAGTCGCCTTCACGAGTGGCTGTGGTCTCAATTCCGCCTGCGTCCGACCCGATTGAAGGCTCGGTGATGCATATGGCGCCCATCTTGCCTTTTGCGATTTGGGGCAGCCATTTCTGCCTCTGCTCCTCGTTGCCGAATTTCAGCAGTTGCTCCACGCCGCCGAACATGGTTACAGAGTAAGCGCCTACAAGAGCCGCACAGATACGGCTCAATTCCTCGGCGACAATGCAGCAGCCTGTTACACCTGTTTCTGTGCCTCCGTATGTGGTAGGAATTGGTGCGCCAAACCAGCCTCTGTCAGCAACTTCCTTCATCACGTCTGCTGGAAACTGCTGAGTCCAAGCGACTTCTTCTCCTCGTGAAAGGTTTTCGTCGGCGAATTTTCTGGTTTCTTCAGCCAGTTTCTTTTGTTTGTCAGTCCACCATGGGTATGTTTCCATCATGATTATGCCCAGCTATTCGTGAGACTATCAGAATGATGTTGACCACACTTAAAACTTGCTTGGACACGGGCTAATAGAAAATCCTTTATGATGATAAAGTCATGTTTAGTTTTGATGCTGGTGTTCCTTCTGAAAAACCCCCCAAGTGCTAGCCCTATTAAGAAGATAAGAAAGAGAGACGGCAGAATCGTTGATTTCGACCAAAACAAAATCGCTGAAGCCATTTGGAAAGCAGCCAAAGCCATCGGCGGCAAAGACCGAAAACTCCCAGACAAGCTAGCTACACAAGTTGTTGAGCGCCTAACGAAGCAACTCAAGCCCAGAGAGATTCCAACAGTTGAACAGGTTCAGGATCTGGTTGAGGTCACACTTATTGAGAAGGGACAAGCTCGTATCGCTAAGGCCTACATTCTCTATAGGCAGAAACGAGCTGAAATCCGAAAAGCTAAGACAATGCTTGGCATTGTCGACGAGTTGAAATTACCTCTAAACTCGATCTTGGTGTTGGAGAGACGTTACCTGCAGAAAGATGAGAACGGTAGAGTTGTTGAATCAACGGCGCAGATGTTTAGACGCATAGCAAAAGGCATAGCTGAAGTAGAGAAACAGTATGGAAAAAGTCAAGCTGAAGTCAATGCATTAGAAAACGAATTCTATCGTGTAATGAGCAATCTTGAGTTTATTCCAAATTCGCCTACGCTCATGAACACAGGCACGTACTTAAGACAGCTTAGTGCCTGCTTCGTGCTACCTGTAGAGGACTCAATTGAAAGCATTTTTGACACATTGAAGGCGACAGCCCTGATCCATAAGACAGGCGGCGGCACAGGATTCGCTTTTTCCCGTCTGAGACCAAAAGGAGACATGGTCAAAACCACAGGCGGAATCGCCTCAGGACCGATATCGTTTGCTACAATCTATGACACAGCGACTGATGTGGTTAAACAAGGAGGCAGACGAAGAGGCGCCAACATGGGCATTCTGCGCGTTGATCATCCCGACATAATGGATTTCATAGTGGCTAAGGAGAGGGAAGGCGTTCTGCGCAACTTCAACATATCCGTTGGAGCAACAGAC
>CAYLSJ010000092.1:0-5343 GCA_964386655.1 uncultured Candidatus Bathyarchaeia archaeon
GGATGCCGTCCTTCAACGCTAGTCTCCGTTGTTCTCTCTCCCCATTTTTAACGAGTGGTTTGGCATCGTTCGGTGTCTCAACAGCCTCAGCCTCCAATGCCTTCAACATTGGCAGAAAACTAGTTAGCATTTCAATAGCGTTTCTGCCTCGGGCTGGCACGCTCCCATGTGCCGGTTTGCCGTAAGCCGTAATCTTGAGCCAACAAGTTCCTCTTTCACCAGCAACTATAGAATAATGTCCATCCAAGTAACCAGTCGGCTCTGTAATCAAGCAGGCATCGCCTGTCAACTTCTTGTTCTCAACCAGCCAAATGACGCCAGCAGGTCCCTGAGCCTCCTCATCTGGAACATTCGCCACAGTTATTTTTCCATGAAGCTCAGTTTCGCATTCTTTTGCTGCTGCAATCGCCATTAGCTGAGCTGCTACGCCTGCCTTCTGATCGGTTGACCCACGTCCATAAAGTTTGCTCTGTTTCACCTCGCCCTTGTACGGGTCAACTGTCCATTTGCTCGCGTCGCCAGCTGGAACCACATCGATGTGTCCGCATAGGATCAGCGAAGGCTTGCCTTTCCCCACAGCTCCGATTACGCTCATATGTCCTTTTTCCGGCTCATATGTCTGGTAACTGATGCCCTCTTGCTTCAGAAAGTCTCTGCACACCTTCGCCGCGGCTAAGACATCTCCAGGCGGATTCTCACTTTTCGCCTGAACCAATTCGCTGCAGAGCTTAGTCAATTCGTTTTGACGTTTTTCAATAGTATCAGCCATTTTCTTGCCAAGTGTTTTCAACCTTTTGCCACCACACGAAGCTCTGCTTATGATTGCAGATAGTTTCAGCAAACGCTTAATAAATGGATATTCCTCTTCAGTATGGCTAATTAAGTTTCCTTGGAGAGACAGCTTCAACCATGGCTAAGTTCAAGGTCATAGTCTCAGACCCATCGACAACCAAATCCAAAGTGATGGAACTAGAAGGCGCTCGGGCTGTGCCATTGATTGGCAAACGATTAGGCGAGTCGGTTGACGGGTCAGTTGTGGGCATGTCGAACGTGAAGCTTCAGATAACAGGCGGCTCTGACAAGGACGGGTTCCCAATGCGCCCTAGCATACACGGTGGCGTACGAGTAAGCGTGATTCTGAGCCGAGGCACAGGATTTCACCCTCAACGTGAAGGTGAGCGACAGCGCAAGACTGTACGTGGCAACATCATCACGGAGGACATTGTTCAGGTTAACATGAAGGTTTCAGAAAAGACAAAGAAAGCTGCGAGACCCAAGAAGGAGAAGAAGCCAAAGGCTGAAGCTGTGACCGAAGCTCAACCAGCTGAACCCGCAGCTGCCACAGGTGGAGGTGAAACTTCTGAAGAAACTGCCCAAACAGCCGGAAGTTAACATTGGCACAATTGGGCATGTGGATCATGGGAAAACCACCCTTGTTCAGGCTTTAACTGGTGTTTGGGCTTCTAGACATAGTGAAGAGCTTCGCCGAGGCATTACAATCAAGCTGGGTTACGCTGATGCACCTGTTTACAAGTGTCCTGACTGCCCGCCTCCGCAATGTTACTCAACTGAGCCGAAGTGTAAGGGCTGTCCAAAACAGGGCGAATTCTTACGTGCTGTGAGCTTTGTCGACGCGCCTGGTCATGAGGCTTTGATGGCTACTATGCTTTCTGGCGCAGCAGTCATGGATGGCGCTATGCTTGTTGTAGCTGCAGATGAGCTTTGTCCTCAGCCTCAGACTCGTGAGCACTTGGCTGCTATCGAAGTCGTCAGTGTTAGTAATCTGGTTATAGTGCAGAACAAAATCGACCTCGTTGACGAGAAACGCGCATTAGAAAGCTATGAGGAAATAAAGAATTTCGTGAAGGGCAGCATTGCGGAGAACGCGCCGATAATCCCTGTCTCAGCCCAACATAGAGCCAACATCGACGTTCTGATTGAAGCCTTAGAGGAACATGTGCCCACACCTAAACGAGACCCGATGAAGCCTCCGAGAATGTCTGTGCTGCGATCTTTCGACGTGAACAAGCCGGGAACAACTGTGGAGAACTTAGCTGGCGGCATCCTAGGCGGAACCATAATTCAAGGCATCTTCAAGGTCAACGATGAGGTAGAAATCCGACCAGGAGTGCGCATCGAAAAAGGAGGACGAGCTTCATACGAGCCATTGTTCACCGAGGTTGTTAGTCTCCAAGCAGGCGGCATAGAGACAGAGGAAGCTCGACCAGGCGGTTTAGTGGGCATGGGCACCTTGCTTGACCCATCATTGAGCAAGGCAGATGGCTTAACAGGCAACATTGTAGGCAAGCCTGAGACACTACCACCTACGCGCTCAGAATTAACCATGGAAACGCATCTGTTCCCACGAGCGCTTGGAACCAAAGAGTTGATGGAGATCGAAAACGTGAAAGTAGGCGAAGCGCTTCTCTTAGATGTAGGAACCAGCATCACGTCGGGAAGCGTTACCTCCATAAAAGGCGAAAAAGCCACGCTTAAACTCAGTCGACCTGTAAGCGCCGAGGAAGACGCACGTACAGCTCTAAGTCGAAAAATCGCTGGAAGATGGCGCCTAATAGGCTACGGAATAATTACGTAGACGGAAGCATACGGTTTATCGTCTACTTTGGCCCGCAATTATCCATAAATCGTTAATGCAACCTACATTGTGTACTATGTTGATGAGTTAAGTGGACGAGGCGATTTGATCATGAACATAAAGCAGTTCGTGACAGCCACACTATTTACGTTGATTCTGTTGACTGTAGCTTCAACTCCGTTGTCTGACCAACAGACAAGCGGCTCATATGATCCTTGGCTTGACTACAACGAAAGCGGAAACATAGACATCGTTGACCTTCATTCACTAGGGGAAGCATACGGATCCACTGGAGATACGACAAAGAACATCACAATCACTGGACATGCAACAAAATACCTTAGGCCAGGTGGGCCAGCCATCCCAATTCCACCATCAAGTTATTGGCTTTCAGATATGATCCCTATCGATGGCTACGCCAAAGTGACAATCCTAGTCCGGTTGTCAACTTCGTCGAATTGCTACTATTTCATCTATGCCTGTGATGATGACGGCTATACATGGCATATGGAGACAGTCAGTGGGCAATCTTGGGTCAAGACCTATGACGTTATGAACCAGCGAATCCAAATAAGAATCGAGAATAGCAATCCCACCGCCATAACAGCGGAGGTAGGCATCTACCTTATGGCATAAACAGCGCAATCAAATGTAATCTGCAGCCGAACAAACATCTAGACTTCTTTCTTGTCAGGTTCCTTCACTCTACTCACTAGCAATATCGCGGCCAATAGTTCAGCCACAGAAAAGATGTAGAAGGGCACTGCTGGACCCAGCATCTGGAACGCGAAACCGCCTACAAGTGTACCTAAGGCGGTTGCAGCAGCGCTACTCATGTCCCAAGCGGCGGTTATGCGTCCTCGCATTGACTTATGCGCAAGGTCAGCTTGAAGAGCCTCATGCGCAGGAGCATAGTAGATTCCAGCAGCTACAAGCAATAGAGCAGAAGCAACAAGCTGGACAACGGTGCGGGACAACGTAAACATCAGAATCACTGGAACCGTTGCCAGCAATGAAAGCGTCATGACCTTTTTCTTGCCAAATCTGTCGCTAAGCCAACCGCCAGGAATCTTCAAAACACATGCCAACAGGAACTGCATACTGACAACAACACCCCAGTCAAACCCGGTTAATCCGACCACACTGATAGCGTAAAGAATGTAGTACTGCGCTACCGCGGCATTGGCAAGAACCACAAGGGCATACGAAGCTAGGAGAAACTTCAGGCTTGCAGACAACATCAAACGCGACGGTTTCAGGCTTTCAAGAACGCTCTCTCGCAAACTGAAACCTGGATTCGCAGACACTTTTGACTTGAGCGTCTCTTTGAGCAATACTAAAAGCGGAATTGACGAGACTAAGGCCAAGGCTGCAGCACAGATACAAGCGATTCTGAAGCCCTCCTCCAAATCATACGTTTGAATAAGCCAGCCGCCAATCAAAGGAGAAACAACAGACGGCAGAGCTGACACCACTTGAAGAGTAGCGATGCCTGTGGTTCTTTTCTCAGGCGAAATCGAATCAGCCACGGTTGCATGAGTTGCTGGATTAGCTATTGTTCCCAGTGCTGCAAAAACGGTCAGCAATCCAAACAGACGCCAGTCGAGAGCAAGAGCATACATCGCAGTCAAAAACGCACTGTACAAAGTGGCTAAAACCATTATCTTCTTTCTGCCATAACAATCAGCTATGAAACCGCCCACAATCAGTGTGAGAAACTGGAAAACGGAGGCAACTGACGTCAACAATCCCAATGTCAGAGGTTTGCCGCCGACCTGGACAAAATATAAGGGAAGATAGACGCCAACGAAACCGCCTAAAGACCTTACAGCGCTACTCAAAGCAATGGCTGAAACATTGCCGCTGAAGAAAGATCCACTTTGCCTTTGCTTTGGCTCCGTTACCGCTGCAAGCTTTGACAATGAGCTAATCCTTCGCCATCTTGTAGCTCTGCGTCACGTTTTCTATGTTGCCGTTTTCAAACGCGTATATTTCTTGCAGGTTCTTCTTCCAGTCCCTTTCATACATAAACGGGTCATCGATTCTTTTCTCCGACGGGTCAACGTGAACCCATCCGCTCTTCTGCTGATCCCAGACCTCAGTCCAAACGTGATCTGACATGTCAAGTATCAGTCTCGCTCGATAGAAGTGAGCTAGGCATAGACTGGTGAAGAGAATGCTGAACTCACCGCACCTGCCCCTGCCGTAAGCCAAGATTTCCACTGGGTCGTTGTGTCTTTCTATGTTGCCCTTGTCAAACTTCAACCGGTCATGCATCCATTCTAACAGCTCTGCCAGGGTATATTTTCTGTCAAACATGGCTCCTAGTTTGCTGAGTAGGGCATCATCAGCCAGTTTCTCGCTTATCTTCCGATATTTGTCGATTGATTGTTGATCAGCTTCAGGCATGGCACATATCCTCAGCGATGCGTCCTAACCAGCATGACGTTATGAGAAATTGGGAGTTGCCAGATAGTTAGTGTTATGCAGCATGAATTAAGATTCAAAGTCTTACACGGATACGAAGTCTCCAAACTTATATTCAGAGCAAGCATTGATGTGTAGACTTGTGACGCTCAAAGTGATTCTAGACTCCAACTTTCTTTTCATTCCATCACAGTTCAAAATCGATGTCTTCGAGAGCCTAGGGAGCCTCTTGAACCAGAGATACCAACCTATCCTGCTCACAACGACCCTACATGAATTGAAAGGAATGGCGGAGAAGGCACCGCCTAAACTCCGCAAGC
>CAYLSJ010000093.1:0-5310 GCA_964386655.1 uncultured Candidatus Bathyarchaeia archaeon
AGAGTGTCAGTAGGCTGATGGTAATGGGGATTCCGAAAATTCGCGGTGTCAGTCAGCTGAATCGCAGGAATTCCCGCTTGCCAAAACGGAACATGATCGCTTCGCAAGAGGTTCTTTAAAGCTGGAACCAGCCGCCTTAGTAATGGTCCAAGAATGGGCAAATCCAAAGGGTCTCTGAGGAACACAAGAGGCACGGCTTCCGTCAACAGCTGGTTTGCTCCAGCAAATAGTGAGGCAAGTTTCCGTGCTTTTCCATTATGAATTACTGTGATAAAGTCTCCTTTGAATCCGCTTCTCTGGACTTTTTCGACTTGCTGCTTATAGAGCTGGGGGAATCCTTTGGGAATCTTTTGAGAGCCCTCTTTCTCATCAATATAGCCTACTGTTTCTAGGATGATGGCGCCTTCAACCTCAGTTGTGGGTGAAAGGTTCTTGACGAAGTGTATACTTCCTGCGAGGCCTATTTCTTCCATGTCGAAGGCGACTAGAACCAAGGTTTTAGAGTAGTTGTGCTTTCCCAGTACTCGTGCGAGTTCTAGCAAGGCTGCGATTCCCGTGCCGTTGTCATCCGCTCCTGGAGAGTTGTCAACAGTGTCATAATGCGCTCCAACAATGACGACTTGGTTTGCGGTTTTTCCAGGCTTCGTGGCGATGACGTTTGCTCCTTCAAGGTTTCTGTATTGTTTCTTGACTCGGCTGCCACGCTGAGACTCCCAGCGTTCGAAGGTTTCATACTTGTATTGCTGTGTTTTGGCAACCCAACCGTTCTTCTCAAAAGTCTTATGAATGTATTTTTCGACTTGAGCCATCTTGCGCTGCGCTGTAAAACGGTTTCTAGGTCCAACAACTGCGGACAGACATTCATGTAGAGAAGAGGCGTCGGCTTCATTTGCCAAAGCCAAGAGCCTTGAGGCGTCTGCACTTTTTAGCACAGCGGGTTTTGGCTCTCCTGTTCCAAACAAGTCAAACAACCGAAAACGAGTCGTCTCTTCTCGCTAATAAATTGCGTAGAGAGGAATCCAGCAGTTGTAAGCGTCAGTTTGAGGTGTATTTCTGCACAACACCAGAACAATCCTTTTATTACGTGTTAACACCCACATTGACTAGGATTCAACCGCTAAAGTCGAAAACATCGTTGTGAAAAGAGGATAGATATTCCATGCCTATAGGCAAAACAGAATTCCAAGGCGGAAGACGCTCGATGGAAATCGAAGACGACATAACCACATTCCTCAGAGAACGCAAGGAGAATGCGTTCACCACCCAAGAAATAATGGCAGGAGTACACTTCCATACAGACTTCAGCACGCAGGAAACCACCAGAATATCATCTTTCACCGTAGCCGACTTCGCAGCTCTACTCTACGAGATGGTGAGAAAGGGAAGAATAGCAGCTAGGATTGTTGAAGGGCTGATGTATTTTACTGCAGGAGGCGACGGTGCTAAATGCCCGAAATGCGGAGCAGAGGTCGCTGAGCCCAAGAAGACGTGGAAGATGGCTGGTCGCCCAGACAAGAAAGGTCAGAGGCTGCAGCTTCATATTGGTCTTTTCAACTGCCCGAAGCATGGGAATTTTAGAGTGACCTTGAGCAAGCAGAAGATTCAATCATAGCCAACGCAGTCTCCACATTCTCATCCGATGCGCTCACCGTCTCCCTATCTGTCCACTTAGCTATGCACGCAGCCTATTTGCTTATTAAACGGCTTCAACGTGAAAGACTAACGCAGGTGAAAACAGGTTGAAGCAATGGAAATGCGTATTGGTGGGACACCACGATAACGTTGGCAAAGTGGTCGAAGAATATGAAAACGCGGGGTGGCGCTTGCACACGTACCAGACAGCTGGCATGGGTGGAGCATTAAACTACACGGTTAACCATTACTTGCTCTTCGTGAAAGGCGAATAAACGTCGAAGCCCACGAGAGCACAAGCATTAATACGTCTCCTCTACTACGATTCCTATTGAAGACAGAACAGCTTATGGGAGGTGAAACGGTCGTCAGCGCCTCCAGGCATAGAATTCATCTTGCTACTCATCTTGACGAGCTTCACGCTCGTAGCTGTCGCAATTGCCTTTGGCATTGCACGCCTCTTGAAGAAGCTTTTTAAAGTTGCTCTAAGACCGAACGAAATCATCGTTATTGCGGGACTATTCATTCTGTCGTTCTCGGCATCCTCTCTCGTGATTAGGCAGAGAGAAGAGGGAATGACTGTTGGTTTCTTCGGCAACCCGGACAGATACGAAGGCGCTTTCCTCTACTATGGACTCCCGGAAATATGGCTGCGGATGTTTGAACCCTACGATCCAAGCGTCAGAAACCTGTTTCTTCAACCAAACAATTTCTATTTCTACGGCTTCTTCGTAGACTTCCTCTTCTGGCTTATAGTCGCAGTTGTTACAATTTACTGTGTCAAATTGCTCGCGATAAGACGCTTACACGGGTGACGGCACAAACATTAATACTTCTCGTTGTCTCTACGATGCTTACGAAGAGGGAAAGTGCTTGAATAGTCCAAAAAGTGAGCATGCACATGGATTTGCTTCAGTCATAACCGCTTTGCCAGAAGCAGACATGCCGTTCACAGGCGTCAGAGCATGGATTGTGCAAGGTGAGAAGCATCAGTTAATCTTTTTCGAGATGCAGCCCACGGCTATAGTGCCCGAACATAGCCACGAGTATCCGCAGTGGGGCATGGTCATCGAAGGCAAAATGAACCTAACCATAAGCGGCAAAACACGACTGTGCCAGAAAGGCGATGAATACCTCATTCCTGTTGATGCTAAGCACAGCGCCACCTTCCAAGTCAAGACAAGAGTGATGGACTTGTTCTCTGAGAAAGCTAGATACAGAGCCAAAGCTGCGAAATAGTGAGATCTGCCTCTATTTTTTGAGCAGCATGTTCTTTGAATAACGATTCAACATTCAGAAGCATTAAACCCTGATTCAAGCAGTATGGATTCACCAATAGGCTGAATGAGAACTGCCAAGGGTTATGATTGTTAAATGTCAACCAGCCCAGTTAATTCCAAATCAAGAGCCGTCTACTTGTTAGCTCTCTTCTCCGCTCTGGCACTGGCATTAATCTACTTCCTGGCTGCACAATCTCCTCTGCTGGCTTTTTTCTCCAACTTGCTACGTCCCATAGTGGCAGGAGTTTCATTATCTGCTTCACTCTTAGCCCTGCGCAACTATTGGCAAAACCTTGAAAGCAACCTATCCAGAATTTGGCTCTGCTTCACCGTGGGAATGAGCTTTTGGTTCCTGAGCGAACTGACTTGGGCTGTTCTCACGCTGGGCTTCAATATTCCTAATCCGTATCCTTCAATCGCCAATGTCTACAGGCTCGTGGGCTACGCAGCCCTGTACCTAGCCATCTTCGTCTACATCGGCATATTCCATCCAGTAGTGTCAGGCAAGATTGTCGCCCTTTCTGCAGCGGCAGCCTTACCCACCAGCGTAGGCATCATACCAACAATCTTATTGCTCGCACAAGGCAAAGCAGCAACCCTGAATTTGCCCACCTATTTCGTTACAGTGGCGTATCCATTCTTTGATTTGTTGCTGTTTGCGCAGGCAATGCTGGGTCTTCTAGTGTTCACTATCACCCCGCTCAGGGGAAGGGTTAGAGGCGCTTGGCTCCTGCTCAACGCAGGCATATTGATGAATGTGTTCGGTGACCTATTGCTCAGCTATACTAATCTTAGCGGCTTCTACCATGCAGGGCATCCGTTGGAGTTGTTCTTCCACGCAGGATACCTGTTCTTCGCCTTGGCTTTCTACACGCACACAAAAGAACTCTGAAAGCGCACATATGCGGGTTACGCTAAACGACCGATTTTGTCAAACTACATTTTCCACGCGCTCATTCGCGTCTTGGCAGAGCAGAGTCCTGCCACATTCACTCTTCTCTGGTTTTTGGTTCATCTACTTTTAGAAATACAATAGCACCTGCAATTGCCCCTAAGATTATCGTCAAGATAAATGGGCATGTTGGATCAAAATCATACAGAAACCCAGCCAGCCCAGAAGCAGGAATCGCGGCTAGATTCGCTAAGGTAGAGATCACACCCAATACTCGACCCCTCGTGTCTCGTTGAACCATGTCCGCCTTCAACACACCATACGCGTTCCATAAGGGCGTTGAAAGCGGGAACGTCAAGTGCGTAAAAAGTAGTTGAGTATAGCCTCTGCTAATCAGTAAGAGAATCGTTGAAGCTATGAAGAGAAGATGAGCTAAGACTATGACATATTTTCTCTTAATCCTATCTATGAGACTTCCAAGCGGAAAAGAAAGAGTCAGAAACGCCACTTTCTGAAGCGTATTTGCAAAAGCCCATTCAATGGGGCTTATTTTGACAACGTCGAGCACATAGAGTGAGTGGAACATACGAAAAACAGGGTATTCGAAAGAGTATAGAAAAAATGCTATTGCCAAGAATTTTAGGCTCTTTGATGTAGACTTCCATGGTTCTACCATGTCTTTGAAAAAACCCTTAAAATCTGTCTTCAGGCCAGCAAATTTGTTCTTCTTGGGTTCGCAGAGCGTTTCTTTCAAGAAGGAAGATCTTATGATTGCTGCGGCCATACTGCAAGCAACGACTATAGAATATACTAGACGCATACCTGGAGTCAGTCCGTAAGTTGATACGAGGAAGCCCGTAATGGCTGGAGCGAATATTGTTGGCACGTTGCCTAATACGTGAGCAGCGACATATCCCATTCCGCGCCTTTCAGGAGAAGTAGAATCTGCTTGGAGAGCTTGAAGAGCTGGTTCTGAAATTGAACTCAAGTTGAAAATAATAATCCCAATAAGCACAAATCTCCAGTCTGGCGCAAACACATAGAAAATATAGGAAAACGCTACGACAAATGTCATAGCTGCTATTATTTTTTTTCTGCCGTACTTGTCAGCGATATAAGCTCCTGGTAAACGGATCAAACCTAGAGTTGCTGCCCCGGCGGATCCAACCAAGCCAATAATGTAAGGGGGTGCGCCTAGCTCTCTGATATATGGAGACTCGAAGGAATACGTCAAGGATATCGTGAAGTACAAGAACATGCCGCTGACGGTCAGTACTAAAAGGTTGCCTCGCATGATTGAGAATTGTCTTTTCAAGCTTGCAGGAAGGATCATTATCACCCATATGTTCATTTGGCTATTAAGATAAAAGTAGTTTTATAAAGATTCCTGTTTTAATTACCCAAAACGCTTTAATAGTAGGTAGATGACCGTCTTAACGGGTAAGATCACACATGCAGTCCGTAAAAATGATAGAGGATCCTGAGGCTTTGAAGGTTTTGGCTGAT
>CAYLSJ010000094.1:0-5185 GCA_964386655.1 uncultured Candidatus Bathyarchaeia archaeon
ATAACGGTTCGTACATGTAGAAGAAAGCCATGCCTGCTTGTCCTGCTATGTCCCACGGTCTGAGTGCTGCTGGTGGTCCTTCATATCCACTCAACTGCAGGGTCTCGTTTCTCGGTATCTCCTGAGCCGTCACTGGAACAATCATGCTTGTAAAAGCAGCCATTAGAGTTCCAATCAATAGCGTGCCTATCATCAGTGAGAGTCCTATTGTCTTTGTTAACCTCATTTCGTTCTTTTTCTCCTCTTCCTCAAAACGATCGAATCATACCTATCATTTCTGGATTTATTTAAGATTTGCTTCATGAGTTCTTCAAGGAGTTATTAATGGGTACTCTAAATCTCAAAACCTAAAGAGCACAGGTCGACAGACCTAATGCATGAGGATAATGAAATCGATCGTATTAGTCAGGCAGTGACGCTCACAAGAGCCACTGTCAACGCACAAGAATGATCCACAAAAACCGACTTGATTTTGCCACGCTACGGTTTTCTTATTGAGACTTGTCTGCTGGATCTTGCGTTATATTTCCGAAGTCCCATTTTTCGTGGAGTTGGGGTACAGATGAAAACAGTTCTTTCGTGTATGGGTGTGTTGGATCGAGGAAGACCTCGGAGGCGGGTCCCTGTTCGACTACTTCTCCCTTCTGCATTACTAGTACCCTGTCAGAAATGTATTGAGCTTGGGCAATATCATGGGTTATGAACAGAATAGAGATTTTTTCATTATCCTTCAAAGACAGAAGGAGATTCAGGATGCCAGCGCGTGTAGATGCATCAAGCATGCTTGTGGCTTCGTCCGCAACTACAACCTCTGAATTAATAATTAAGGGTCTGGCGATGAGAAATCGCTGCAGTTGACCTCCACTCAGTTGGTGAGGATATCTTCCGAGTATTTCTTCTGGGTTTATTCCGATTCTCTTTAATGTTGAGGAGATGATTTCTTTCCGTTTCTCAGGAGAAGACCCGTTCTTGTAGAGGCCAAAGATTTCTTCCAGCACGCGGTCTACCTTATAGAACGGATTGTAAGCTGAGTAGGGATCCTGAACAATAGCCTGCACTCTTCTGTAATATTCGCGTCTATCATATGAAGACACACCTTTGCCATAGAAGAGAACCCGACCTGAAGTTGGCTCAATAAGCCTCAGGATCAGCTTAGCCACAGTGGTCTTCCCGCTGCCGCTTTCACCTACTAATGACACTATCTCGCCTTTCTCTATGTCGAACGTCACGTTTTTGACGGCTTCACAGCATTTTGTCCTTATCAAACCGGAAGTGAAGGTTTTAGAAAGATTCTCACATTGCAGAATTTTCTCCATTTCTTCACCCATCATGGCGCCAGCAAGCGACTACGCCATTTCCCACTGGTTTGAGAGGAGGATTTTTGCTCTTGCACCTGTCAGAGCACATTTCGCATCGAGGATAGAATCTGCAGCCTTCGGGAGGATTTCTCAGGTCTGGAGGCGATCCGGGTATGCTCTTCAGTCCTCCTTTCCCCATCCTTGTCGGATCATAAGAAACAACTGATGATATGAGCATGCGAGTGTACGGATGTTCGGGCTTGTTTAATATGTCATCCATTCGATTGACTTCCACGATTTTGCCTCCGTACATCACTGCACATCGGTCGCAGAGCTGTCCGAGAACCGTGATGTCATGAGAGATGAAGAGCATGCTTTTGATTATTCCCATTCTCTTCAGGTTTACGAGCGATTCTATGACCCGCTTTTGAGTGGTCACGTCGAGTGCAGAGGTTGGTTCGTCAATGATGAGGAGTTTCGGATTCCACAGGGTTGATATTCCTATGACAACTCTTTGCTTCATTCCTCCGCTGAGCTCATGTGGATAACGATCAAGGACGCTCCTATCTAGCCCCAGCTTCTCGAAATGGTCCCCAGCCATCTTCAGGGCTTCTTTTTTCAAGGATTGTCTTCTGGCACGACTCAAATCTCTAATCCGCAAGATCAAAGGCTTCTTGCTACTGCGCTCATTAACAACGTCGAGAACGAAGTCCCTTATTCTTTTGACAGGGTTTAGGGAATCCATTGATGCTTGAGGAACGTAGGACATGCGTTTGCACTTGACTTCAGTTCTGAACACTTCAGGATCAGTTTTGTATATGTCAATGCCATCCACCAATATTCTGCCTGACTCATAATGCAGGAGAGGACTGGGAGAACCTGAACTCAACTGTGCAAGAGTTGATTTTCCGCATCCAGATTCGCCAGCAAGACCCATGATCTCTCCGCTCTCAACCGTGAGCGTGACTCCATCAACAGCCCGAACGATGCCGAAAATTCCCCTGTAGTTTCCTTTGAGATCTTCGATTTCGAGCAGGTGTTCAGCCATCTTTGATCAGACGCTCCGCAATCTAGGGTTGAATACTTCGTCCATTCCGCTGTGCATAACGAAC
Source organism: uncultured Candidatus Bathyarchaeia archaeon (assembly GCA_964386655.1). Taxonomy (GTDB): domain Archaea; phylum Thermoproteota; class Bathyarchaeia; order Bathyarchaeales; family Bathyarchaeaceae; genus DATETJ01. The sequence continues at coordinate 2,411 of CAYLSJ010000094.1, forward strand.
ACGGCTAGCAGAAACACCGTCAATACGAGACCTGGCGGAATGAACACCCACCACAGGTACCACGGCAGCGCCACGTGAGTGCTGTTCAAAACCCAGTAGAGTATAGACCCTAGAGTAACATTCGAACTGGGATCGGGACCAAGACCTATCATGCTCAGGCCTGCTTCTGTCAAGACTGCTATGCTCAGCGATACTACGAAAACAACGATGATGTATGCTAGCATGTTTGGCATGATCTCAGTTATCACGATTTTTCTGTCTTTCATGCCTGACATGCGGGCAACGTCTATGTAGGCTCTTTCTTTCAGCGTTAATACTTGGGATCGTATGCTTCTGGCTGCCCACGGCCAGCTCGTTGCACCTATCAATCCTGCGACTAGAAACATTGATCTAGATTCGAGAATGGCGGCAAGCAGTATGAGAAGAGGCAACATTGGGAAAACCATTACAACGTTGGTGAAAGCGTTCGATATCTCGTCTGCAAACCCGCCTTCGTATGGACCGAGACCTCCAATTAAAACAGCGATTAACGTAGCAAAGGCTCCAGCGATTACACCGATCATCAAGGAGTTACGAGTACCTGTGGCAAGCTGAGCCAGCACGTCTTCCCCGAAGTTGCCTGTGCCCAGAAGGAATTCGCTGCTCGGTGGCTCGACGAAATGTGAGCTGTATTCAAGAGGATTTCGAGTCACTAGGGAGCCTATTACTCCAAAAAGGACAATAGCCAGTACCACGGATGTTCCAGTCATGAATTTTCGGCTTCTCAAGAGTAGTTCTAGCATTCTTATCCTCCCTGACCCGTCCGAATCCTTGGGTCCAAGAATGCGTAGGAAATGTCAACAAGGAAGTTCCCTAGGATCACTACGATCATTGTGATCAGAAAAGTGCCTAGCATCATGAAATAGTCGCGTGCTAGTACGGCGTTGTATGCCAAGAATCCGATGCCGTCCCATACGAATACTACTTCTATGATCATGGTCATCCCGATGAGGTTGTTGAGGTTGATATTCAAACCCGTGAATTGGGGCAGGATAGCATTGCGTCTGGCATACGAAATGAGTTTCTTGCTCCTGAAACCCAGTTGTCTGGCATACAGAATATAGCCTGAGTCTAATTCGTAAAGGGTCATGGATCTCATGCCTGTGGCCCATCCTCCTGTGGTTATGATGAGTAAGGTCAGGAAGGGCAAGAAGTAGTGATTCATTGCATCTATGAATGATGCCAGATTCGGGCCAGGTATGAATCGCGGGCTGAAAGTTCCGTGTGGGGGGAATATCTTGAAATTAACAGCTAAGAGGAAAAGAAGAATCATGGCGAACCAGTAGAATGGCATTTGGCTCGCTAGAACTGTGGTGAAGTAAATAGCCTCTCCTCGCTTGCCCTTAACGTGAGCTGCTCGGGCGCCAACCCAGTTGCCCACGAAGAAACCGATGAAAAGCACCGGGACTACGAGTGCCAAGGTGTAAGGAAGTTTTCGCATGACGACGGCTGCGACAGGTTGGAAATTGTAGTCACCCATAATCGCATATCCCAAGTTTCCTTGCAGAAGGTTTTTCCAGAAATCAACATACTGTTCAAGAAGGGGTTTGTCAAGCCCGAAGTATCGAGTTAACTCTGCCTTCAGTCTTAGTCTGCCTTCATCAATGGTGCCTGGTGGTATCATTCGGTCGATGGGGTTGCCTGGCATGAGTCTTGGAATTAAGAAAATGAAAGTTAAAGCGATGAATGCGACGATCAGATAGAAGACAGCCTTTCGTGTGAAAAACTTTGCAAAAGGATGAGCAAACGGGTTCTTCATTATGTCAATACTAAATTCGCTGACTTTTCTGTCTTTCGTTTTCTTCCGGTGATTTTCCATGTGACACTTCTGGATAAACGTGATTGCTGGGCTATCTTAAATGAATAAGTCGAGGAGAAGAGAGATTTTAAATCCTGAGCGAAACCAGACCTAACATTATGGACCGCTTAGAAAATGCAAGAGAGACTGTCTTGAAGGCGTCTCGTGCATATTACGCTCATCTAGGCTATTATGAAGAGCGCACGCGCGGTGAAACCACAAAACGTGAGCTTGACTTTCTTGAATTCGCCTTTCGTACCCATGCGACTCATAAAGTTAGGGATGTGCTCGATATTGCTTGCGGGAGCGGCAGACACGTACTCGGGCTAGCACACCGCGGCTACAAATGCACTGGGCAGGACTACACCCCTGAACAAGTTCAGATAGCCAAAGCCAGAGCCAGAAGCGAGGAAGTCTCTGTGAAGCTGTTGCAAGGTGATGCCTCGAGACTTAAGTATGAGAGCGAGTTTGACGCTGCGCTTGCACTCTACATACTTTTTCTCTTGCCAGACGATGACAGTGTACTTGCATGCCTGCAGCAGGTTCACCGCGCGCTAAAATCCGGAGGAATAGTGGTCTGCAACATCGCGAACCCCTTCTTTGAGGGCGAGAATTGGTTTTCTCTAAAATCGATCCAACGAGGACGTTATTTCAATGAAGTCCGTGTTCCAGGCATGCGATACATAAGCGTTGATCGAGTTCAAGACTTTGACCCGCTTCATGGTGTGGCTTGGTGGCAGGAAACGCATGTAATCGAGGCTTCAGATGGCGTGCACATCTTTCGAGACCGCGAACGCCTCCGACTATTGACTTACTGGGATATCCTTCACTATCTTCAGTTGGCTGGCTTCAAGGAGATCAAGTGTTACCCCGATTGGAAGAATAAGCCGCCCAAAAAACCCAAGGCAGAGATGTTAATCTTCGTTTCCCGAAAAGAC
>CAYLSJ010000095.1:0-5120 GCA_964386655.1 uncultured Candidatus Bathyarchaeia archaeon
TGACCGGACTATACTACCGGAGCCCTGAGTGTGCTGCTCTTTTCATTCGCGTTTCAGATATATAGCCACTATCTTTTTCCTGTGGCTCGTATTTCAGAACCTTGCCTCTGAGAGTTTTGTCTCTAAGTAAGTATCCCGCCTGGACTCCATGCAACTCATAACTTTCGAGGTCGTCCAAGAGTGCACATCTCAGCGTTCCTAGCCCTGTTGTCTACGCCACGTGCTGTGGACTGAGGTGTATAGAACTGTGGGAGAAAATACAGGGCCAGATTTGATTACATCATTGTTTCACGCGTCAAGCAGAGTGAAGCCACACTTGTCTTGTGCGCACAAGATCCGCACTTTAGCCTATGTGTAGAAGAGAGAATTATAAACAAGAAATTGTGGAAGGTAAAGCCTTAGCGTGTTCGTTGCGCGATATTTGTTTCTGCCTCTAGTTCTCTTGCTCTCGCCTCTATGAACTCCGCGACTTTGTCCTCGCTGTATTTTCTGGCTTCCTGCTGCTTCTTCAGATGTTCTCTTATCACTTTGAGAACGGTGTCCATGGCCAGTGGCTTCAGTATGTACGCGTCAGCGCCCTTGTTTAGTGCTTCTATAGCGTTTGCCAGCGAGGGATAGCCTGTGACGATTATTTTGACCATTGGAGGAACTGTGCTTTTCAATCCCTTCAGCAAATCGGTGCCTTCCATATCAGGGAGTCGGATATCTATGAGGGAGAGATTATAGAAGTTGGTTTTGGACTTCTCGATGCCTTCACTTCCCGACTGAGCCGTGTCGACACTGTATCCCTGCTCTTCAAGCACAGCTGACAAGGCTTTCCTTATACTTTCGTCGTCGTCGATGATGAGGATTCTGGTCCTTTCATTCAAGATTTTCACCTCCACGTAACTCAGGTTCAACTGGCAAAGTGACTATGAACGTGGTTCCCTTACCCTCTATGCTTTGTACAGAGATTCTTCCATTGTGAGCTTCAACGATTCGCCTGCAAATAGACAAACCTAACCCCATCCCTTTCGCTTTTGTCGTGAAAAACGGTGTCCACAACCTATCCAACACATCTTCAGACATACCGATTCCAGTGTCACTGAAAACAACTTGAAGATAGCCACCAGAAGTCTTGCTCGAGACAGTGAGCGAACCACCATTGGGCATGGCGTCAAGGGCATTTCTAATAATGTTTACACATGCCCTCACAGCCGCTTCAACATCAACCTTGATTGCTGGCTTTGCCTGTGTCCTATTCACGACACGAACATTCTCTGGTACATTAGCAAGCGTCAAGGCTTCCTGCAAAATCGCTCGTGGAGTGGTCTGCCTCAACTCTAACCTTATTTCTTTTGAATAGTCGAGCAGATCGGTTATGATTTTGTTGGAATATTCGATGTCCTTTTCAATGAGCTCCACCATCTCCAACGATTTGTCGTCCATCGCAGATCCAAGCTTTTTCTTCAAGTAGTAGGCGGCGCCTGCGATTCCCGTTAGCGGGTTGCGGAGGTCATGCCCGACCATCGCTGCAACTTCGCCTATGGCGGCAAGTCTTTCAGCCTTGAGCAGCTGCTGCTGCATTCGTTTTCGTTCAGAGATGTCTTTGACCACTGAAAGGAAGCCAATAGGTTGGCCCCCGGCGTCTCGAATAACACTTGCTGAGAATTCAGCGGGATACTCACGACCATCTTTCGTCAACAGGGTATATTCCATATTTCTGACCAAACCTTGCTCGAATGTTTTTTTCATGTTTTCCATGGCTCGTTGACGATCTTTCTCTGCAATTAACTGTACCAGTGGTTTTCCTATCAGGTCGTCTGCAGATGGAGAGCCATACATTTTCAAGCCCTGCTCGGTGCACTCGATGACATTTCCGGTCAAATCTGTGACCGCGATGGCGTCGGGCGAGGCTGCAAAGATGCTTTTCAGCCTTTCCTCGCTTTCCTTCAAATCTCTGGTTCTTTCCTTCACTTTCTCCTCGAGATGTTCAGCGTATTCCTTGATTTGGTTCTTCGCATCGCTTAGTTGTTGAATTAGCTTGGCGTTTTCAATAGCTACGGCGGCTTGGTGTATGAAAAGCTCCAGAGGGGCAAGAGATTCCTTGGTTGGGCGCCTTCCATCCAAGGGGTCGTCGATACTTAATACTCCCACGATGTGTCCCTCAGCCAACCTAAGTGGTGCATACAATAGGTCCTGAGGATTCCAATCAACCATTTCCTCAGGTGAAAGGTGGCTGTCTACAGTGGTGTTGGAGAAGCGTTCCCTGACCCATGGGTCATTCCACGGAAGGTGGTAGAATTCGCCAATCTTGAAGCGTTCAAACTCTTGTCCAAATCGCTCACGCCAAACGTGCCCTGGTGGTCTTTTGTCCCATAGAAATCGCCTTTCTTCCTCAGTCAACCCGACCGTCACCAGGTCGTCTGGGCGTTCTATCTCTAAGTCTTCATTCCTGACTGAGATGACCACGCGTCTCCACCCCAATTCCACAATGGCCTCGGCGATCGTCTGCAATCGTTGGCGCAGTTCTGTGGAGCGAATCATCTCTGCGGAGCTCTTCATCAGCGACGTTAGCTGACTAGAGCGTTTCTCGATCTCCTCACGTTTCTCGATGTTACTGACTGCAGTTGCAGCATGAGAAGCTAGGATCTGGAGTAGTGTAGCATCTTTCTCGTCGAACGCTCCGAGATGCTTGTTTTCAACGTTGAGAACGCCGATTATTCTGCCCCCAATTTCAACCGGGACTGCAAGCTCTGAGCGAATGTCAGGAGAACCTGGCACATATTCGGTAGTTTGGGTCACATCGTAGACTATGATGGGTTTGTGCTTGTTTGCTGCCATTACCGTTATGCCTTTCTTTTTTCCATTTAGGGGCAGCTTGAAGTCCAGTGGCTCGGTGTAGCCGCGTTGGCATGCGACTTCAAGGTAGCTTTTGTTCTGGACCAGAAACGAAGCATGCTCAAAACCAAGTATTTGTTCCATCGCGTCTAAAGTTAGCTCGTAGGCTTGTTGAAGACTGCTTGCTGAGCTAAGCCTTCCGCCATAGAAGTTCAGTGAAGAGAGCCTTTCTTCCAGCGTTTTTCCTTGAGAACTCGTTGATTCAACTAGCACTTCACTCTGATTCGCTGGCAACGGTTCAACTCCCCCTGGGAAACCGCCTTCTCACAGTAGCTCTGTTTGGCTGCTTCAACATATTCGATGAAGGTCAAGTCGGAATCAGTCAGCTTGATGTCGCCGCCGATCTTTTCATGAAGCTTTTTCATGATCAAAATCTCGAGATAGTCGGCTCCCATTCCGAAGATCTTCTCCATTGCATTCACAAAAGCTTCAGTTTTTTTAGGAATCTCCTTTTTCCTGATGTTAAAACCTCTTTCAAGGTGAAAATAGAGCGCTTGCTTCGAGGATTCTCCTAGCGAAGCGAGTTGTTCATCAACTGCCTCTAGCAGTATCTTATCGAAATCACGTCTATACAATACGCTTTCCTCTAGCCGAGCACATCAGAGATTCACAGACACTTTGCGTGTGAACGAATAAATCCATTATGAACTAGTGATTATGATTCAGATTGCTGAAAAAGGAACGCAATGGCAGAATAAGAAAAGGGATTGAAACAAGAAAAAAGGAGTTTGAAGGAGCTAGTATTCTTCTTCCATGCCTTCGCCAGGCTTTCCGGGTCCTTTCTCTTCCTTGGGTTTGGTCGCAGCAATAACATCGTCTATGCGCAATATCATCGATGCAGCTTCACTAGCTGACTTGATAGCTTGTTCTTTTACTCTCAATGGTTCAATGACTCCTTCGCCATGCATGTCAATGATCTTGCCAGTGAAAACGTTGACGCCCTTGGCATCGCCGCGTGCCTTTTCATGTGCTGATCTTAACCCAACCATGATGTCGATAGGTTCCAAGCCAGCGTTTTCAGCTAGGGTTTTGGGAACGATCTCTAGGGATTCCGCGAAAGCCTCAATTGCAAGTTGCTCTCTGCCTCCAACCTCTGTAGCATAGCTTCTAAGTTTTCTGGCAATCTCAGATTCCACGGCGCCTCCACCAGGTACGATTTTGTTGTACTCAATCACATCCGAGACTACTGACAAGGCGTCGTTCATGGCTCTTTCAGCCTCGTCTACCATCCGTTCGAGCCCAGCGCGAATCAGAATCGCTACGGATCTTGGGTGTTTACAGTCTTCTACGAATATCATCTTGTCTTCGCCGACCTTGCGTTCTTCAACCAGTCCTGCTTTGCCCAAATCCTGAGCCTTGAGATCATCCAAGTTGCTCGCCATTCTGCCGCCAGTAGCTCTAGCAAGCTTTTCCATATCCGACTGCTTTGCTCGGCGAGCAGCTAAGATGCCTTCCTTCGCCAAGAAATGTTGGGCCATGTCGTCAATGCCTTTTTGACAAAAGACAACGTCAGCCCCTGACCTCTTGATCTTGTCTACCATCTCTTTCAACATTCGTGTTTCTTGGTCCAAGAAAGCTTTCATCTGTGTTGGGTCACGTATTCTGATCTCAGCGCTGAACTCCGTTTTCTCTACTTCAAGAGCCACATCGAGAAGGGCGATTTTAGCGTTCTCGACGCGTTTGAGCATGCCGGGGTGAACCACTTCTTTGTCAACAATAATGCCTCTGACTAGCTGCGAGTCAAACAGGCTCTTTCCCTCTTTTTTCACCACTTGAATCTGATCGATGTCGGCGACCATTCTGTCTCCGCGTTGCTCAGCGATTTGCTTCACGGCATCGATGGCGATTTCCGCGAAGTGCTCTTTAGCTGCGCCAACAGCCTTGCTTGCCATCGATGTTAAGGCAACTTTCCTCAGAGTCTCCCTATCGTCAACGTCAACCTTGGTGCCAAGTTTGTCCAACGTATCAATTGCCACTTGAGTTGCTTTTCGATATCCACTTACGATTACCGTTGGATGGATATTTTGTTCTAGCAATTCCTCAGCCCTACGTAGAAGTTCGCCGGCGAGAACCACAGCTGTAGTTGTCCCGTCTCCAACCATATCGTCCTGAGTCTTAGCTATCTCAACCATCATTTTGGCTGCCGGGTGTTCAACTTCAACCTCATCTAGAATAGCGGCCCCGTCGTTCGTGATTGTGATGTCGCCTAGGCTGTCGATGAGCATTTTGTCCATGCCTCG
>CAYLSJ010000096.1:0-5091 GCA_964386655.1 uncultured Candidatus Bathyarchaeia archaeon
TGGCGGGCTTTGGACCCGTCGACGGGAGTTCGAATCTCCCCCGGGCTACCATAAGCGCGAATCTACGAAGTACCTGCTGACAGAGAGATGAAACAATCTGCCCGCTATGAGGTCTTAACCTTGACTTCTCCAATCATTCTTTCATTCATCTGTCTGTCGCAGTAGCCACAGAGACACCATTTTGACGTAGCTACTATTTCCAAATGCTGTCTCTTCACCGGTTTATCATAACTTGGCACAAGGCGATAAGAAAGAACTCTACTGGTTGAAAGGTGTAACCGACGATTGCAGACAGGGCACTTCTCAGAATCTTCTCTCATGCTCGGGGCTTCCCTCTGGCTTGAGCCCGAATATTCTCTAGGCTTAGAGTTACGAGTCAAGGAAATGGATGGTCCTTCTTCCTCTTCAGCAGCAGATATATGAGTTAAGTGTATGATTTAAGTTTTGCGTCTTGTTACACGCATTGTGTGTAACAAAGTTAATGAGGCTCGTCGTATAACTCTTTATAGTGAACAGCTCGATTATAGGGTGAATTAAATGAGCAGCGCCGAAGACAGTGAGAAACTGATTGCGGTTTTGAATGAAGAGCTAGGTCTCACTCCTTACGAGGCCAAAGCCTACATAGCTCTTGTGTCGTACGGTCCGCTTTCCCCAAATGGATTAAACCAGAAATGCGGCATTCCCCGACCCAGAACCTATGATGTTCTAAACAGTCTCGTCGGGAAGGGTCTTATCATGGAGCAGCCTGGAAAGCCAAGAATGTATGCTGCCGTGAATCCTCAAGCTGGACTTGAGAGATTGGCGGCGGGGTTTGAGAGGCGGATGCTTGGGCAACTGGAGGATAAGAAACGGACTGTCAGGATGCTCGTTTCTTCCTTGTCTAAGCTTCACGATAAGAGCCGGGAGACTCAGCTGCAGGGAGAAAGAGTCTGGGTCACACGAAGAGACAGCGCTTTCATTGCCAAATATTGTGAAGCAATAAGAAATGTGGAAGAAGAACTCGTGATAGCCACATCAGCTCCAGTTCCTCCTGAGATGGATGTTTTACATGCTGTTGAAGATATACTAAGAAGGAAAAAGACTGTGAGAGTTGTGAGGCAGATTACGCCTGAATGGACGCGTGAAGGCCTTGACAGATATGAAGAGCTGATCATGCTCGGCGACAGAGTTAGACACTTGGAATATGACGGGTTAAGGTATGCGATTTTTGACAAGAAAGACACTGTTCTAGTCTTTCCCGCGAGCGGAGGGTCTCAATTAGCTGCTTGGATAAGCTTGCCTCCACTGGCAACCATTCTGCACGATCATTTCGAGACTCTGTACGAGAAAGGACAGCCAGCTCTGCCGTTGTTGCGGAAAATAAGAGACGCGAAGGCTTGAACCTTAGTGAGAATAGGTTCCGTGTGTGGTGTCTCACAGTCAGAAAATTATATAACCGTTCGCTGTTGTTTTGGCTTTTGTGGAGGAGGAACCCTGATCTTGTCAGAAGTTACGTGCGAACTCTGCGGTTATCCCATTGATGATTGCCAGTGTCGTTGCCCTTACTGTGGCGAAACTGTGCTCTGCGAGTGCTGTATAGGCACTAGGGCTAGCACAGGAGGATAAGGTAGGACTCAGTTCTCCACATTTAGCCGAAACATCCTTAGGTGATGATTAATCGTGGTGAAAGACGAGTTAGTATGGATGGCAGGCGGACCACAAGGAAGCGGAGTTGATTCAGCTGCTAACATTTTCGGCAGAGCCTGCTGCTATGGTGGTCTCCAGGTCTATGGTAAGAGAGAATACCACAGCAACATCAAAGGAATGCACAGTTATTTCCACATCAGAGTTTCACAGAAAGAAGTCTTTGCAGATGTCGACAGAACTGACCTCTTGTGCGCATTTGACGCTGAAAGCGTTGTCCGACACATTTGGGAAGTGGCGCCCAGCGGCGGCGTAATCTGTGACACCGATGCATTGGGCATAAAGATTCTGGCTATCCCAACATTGACACCGCCGTTCATTGAGGAGTTCAACAAAACACTTGATGCAAGAGGCATCAGACCTGAAACTGTAGGCGACCTTCTCAAAGAAGCAGAAAAAAACAGTGTTCGCACCTACGCGGTTCCCTACATGGTTTTGTTAAAGGAAGTAGCGGATGAAATCGGCGAAGAAAAACTTAGCAAGCTAACCCGCATGATAAACGTTCTTGCCCTAGGCGCATGCTTTGGGCTAGTAGGCTACGACAAAAAGCCTGTTGAGAAAGCCATAAAGGCGATTTTCGGCAACAGACCAAAAATAATCTCGATGAACCTGTTGGCTTTGAATAAAGCCTACGAATATGCTACTGAGAAATTCCGTGCCTTTGACTACAGACTAGAAGCCGCCCCGACAAGTGAGAAAAGGATATTTCTAGCTGGCACTCAGGCTGCAGCGTTAGGCAAGCTTGTAGGAGGCTGCCGACTGCAAACATATTATCCTATAACGCCCGCGGCTGACGAGAGCGAATACTTGGAAGAAAACGAAATCCTTCAATTGGAACAGTCAGCTGGGGAGCAAACTGGCGGTTCGATACTGATTATGCAGACGGAAGACGAAATCGCAGCTATAAACATGGCGTCAGGCGCAGCCTTAACGGGCACGAGAGCGGCAACTGCCACCTCAGGACCAGGTTTCTCTCTGATGGTTGAAGGCTTGGGCTGGGCTGGCAACAGCGAAGTCCCCCTTGTAGTCACGTATTATCAACGTGGTGCGCCTGCAACTGGATTGCCTACGCGGCATGGGCAAAGCGACCTGAGGTTTGCCATTCACGCGGCTCATGGTGAGTTTCCTAGAATCGTGCTGTGTTCAGGCGACATTGAGGAATGTTTCTACGATGCTGCACGAGCCTTCAACTACGCTGAGCGGTATCAGATGCCTGTCATACACTTGATTGACAAAGCTTTGGCTAACAGCAACAAAAGCTGCAAAATGTTTAATCCCAGTCTGATCAAGATTGAGCGAGGGCAACTGCTGACGGAACTGGATGTCAAGGGAAGGGAGTACAGGCGGTATCAGCTCTCTGAATCGGGCGTGTCTCCTAGACTACCTTTGGGAACACCCGATGTGGTTTTCTGGAACACAGGCGACGAACACGATGAAATAGGGCACATCACTGAAGAACCGATGATGCGCACGCGGATGTACGAGAAAAGAATGAAAAAGCTGGAGACCGCAGACAAAGAAATCCCAGTAAGTGAACGAATCAATTTCTATGGAGACCCAGATGCGTCTACGGCTGTGGTAAGTTGGGGTTCGCCCAAAGGCGCGACTCTCGAAGCCATGGAACGGCTGCATCAAGAGGGCTACAAGATGAATTTTGTTCAGGTGCGGATGCCGCATCCACTGCCAAGAGAATACATTGCTGAAGTGCTTGGGAAAGCGAAGACGAAGGTCATCGTGGAAGGCAACTACACAGCTCAGTTAGCAGGCATCATAGCTGAAAAAACTGGTATAGACATGGACTATTTTGTGCTCAAGTGGAACGGCAGACCCATGTCCGCAGACGAAGTGTACGAGGCTCTCAGACTGATTATACAAGGCAAAGCGCCAAAGAGGCAGGTGTTAACACATGGCGCTTAAAATCGCTGACTACCGCACTCCAGTCTTCGTGGACTGGTGTCCTGGCTGTGGAGATTTCGGCATACTCTCAGCAGTACAGATGGCGCTGGCTGAATTGCAATTGCCGCCGTCTAAAGTAGCCATATTCTCAGGAATTGGATGCCACGCCAAGCTTCCACATTTCGTGAAGGCTTACGGTATTCACACTTTGCATGGGAGAACCTTGCCATTCGCCGTTGGAGCCAAACTGGCTAGACCAGACTTGGAAGTGATTGCTGTTATGGGCGATGGAGACGGCTTAGGCATAGGCGCTGGACACTTCGTGAACACTGGGAGAAGAAATATAGACATGACTGTTTTGATACATGACAACGGAGTGTATGGCTTAACAAAGGGACAAGCCTCGCCTACGCTGAGGTTGGGGTTGAGGACAAAGTCGCTTCCAAAACCAAACATAAACGAAGGAGTCAACCCAGTCGCTCTAGCGTTGGCGGCAGGCTACACGTTCATTGCCAGAAGCTATGCTTATGATGTTCGCCACTTGAAGGACACCATCATCAAAGCTATTCAACATCCCGGTCTAGCTGTGGTCATCATTCAGCAGCCGTGTCCGACGTACAATGACATTAACACTAAAGAATGGTACAGCGGCGAAGACCGCATCGACCCCCAGACAGGCAAGCCTCAGCCAAGGCTGTACAAGCTTGAGGACACGGACTATGATGGAGTTGTGCGGAATACAGAGCAGGTTTTCCAGAAATACCTCAACGCTTTGACTAAGGCTCAGGAGTGGGATGACAGGATACCTATGGGCGTGTTCTACCAAAATGAGTTAGTGCCCACCTATGAACAAAGAATATCCAAGCGAATCCTAACCTACGTGGATAATCCTCCAGCAAGACAGCCCATCAGTGATCGTGAAGGCAGACCTATAACAAGCATACAACGGATGCTTGAAGAGCTACAGGTTACTGGTTTGGAGACTTGAAAAGACATTCTGGCACAAAGGTTCGAAAAGGTACAGCGCTAAAATGGTAGCTGGTCAGCATGTGATGCCTCTCACAAAGTTTTTATTAGGTGTGACAGTTGTAGTGTTATCTTAAAAAATGAGGAATCGTCATGAAAGCTGGAGACTCTGTAGTTGAACTAGTTAAGAAGCAGAAGCGTGCTGAGGAAGGCATGGTGAAGATTCTCGAGACTATTGAAGGCAAAGTACACAATGAAGCTGCGAAGCTGCTGCTGTCCGAGCTGCGCTTGGACTCAACTAAGCATGCGCATATTTGTGAGCAAATCCTGAAGGTGCTTGAAAAGGCTCAGCCTGAGCGGCTGTGGGATGCCAGGATCGATAGTTACGTCGACATGCAAGTGATGAAGAAAGAACTTGAAAAGCATGTCAAGCTTGAGGAAGACATGCTGAAAGATGTGGAAAAAATCATAGGCAGAACCAAGGATGAAGCCCTAAAACTGCTGCTAACTCATATAGCTGAGGATGAAAAGAAGCATCACAAGAAC
>CAYLSJ010000097.1:0-5090 GCA_964386655.1 uncultured Candidatus Bathyarchaeia archaeon
TGCTTGTCGACACTAAAGGCTTGATTTACCCGGGTAGAAAGGACATAACGAAAGAAGAAGATCCCTGGAAATACGAGTTAGCGCAGAAGACCAATTCTGAGGGGAGAATGGGCGAGATATCAAAGGCGTTTAAAGGCGTGGACGCAGTGGTAGCAGCCTCAAAGCCAGGACCAGACACGTTGAAGAAAGACTGGATTGCCACAATGGCTGACAAATCCATAGTCTTCGCTTGCGCCAACCCGATACCTGAAATCTGGCCTTGGGAAGCCAAAGAAGGAGGCGCTTGCATCGTGGCCACTGGAAGAAATGACTTTCCGAATCAGGTGAACAACAGCTTAGGTTTTCCAGCTATCTTTCGCGGCGTTTTGGATGTGAAAGCGAAAACTGTGACAGACGACATGTGTATTGCAGCGGCACAGGAGTTGGCGAAGTTTGCTGAAGAACGGGGAATGCATGAAGAGGACATATTGCCTAGAATGGAAGAGTGGGAGGTCTTTCCACGAGAAGCAGTGGCATGCGCACTGAAGTCCATAGAGGATGGAATGGCAAGAGTCAAGCCAAGTAAACAGGAGCTGTACGACAGAGCTACAGCGATCATCAAGAACGCCAAAGAGTCAGCAGAGCTGTTAATGAAAAAAGGCTTGATAAAGCCGCTGCCACCAGAATCAGAACTGCTCAAATAAGTCAAAATGGATGAAAAGCAAACCATACATCTTCCCTTTTCATGAGCCTAAGGGTTCAAGAACACAGGTCTAAAGAGGTCAATTCAGATATTGCAGACTATGAAGGATGAGTATGGAAAACTCGCTGGATTGTTGCTATTCATCGGAACTGTTCAGTTCCCCATAGCATTGATCATTGCAGAGGCGTTGTACCCGGGTTACAGTGTTGCCGACAACTATATCAGTGACTTGGGCGTCGGTCCCTCAGCTTTAGTCTTCAATTCCTCTGTGTTCATGCTCGGCGTCTTGATTGTCTGTGGCGCTTGCCTGATTCAGCGCAGTTTTCATTCCAGACTATTTGTGGTTTTGTTGATTCTGGCTGGTGTTGGTACGATGGGAGTAGGATTGTTTTCAGAGAACTTCGGCATAATACATACCATCGCTTCTTCGGTTGTGTTTCTCTTTGGCGGGTTCGCTGCTATAGCCTCTTTCAAGTTGCAGAAGCCGCCGCTTTCATACGTTGCAGTTCTGTTAGGCATAGTTGCGCTTGTTGCGTTGGCTCTCTTTGCGTCTAAGATTTATCTCGGTCTAGGCAAGGGCGGAATGGAACGAATGATTGCGTATCCAGTGCTGCTTTGGGGAGTTGGGTTCAGCGGATACCTAATCGCTGTGTCAGAGCACAAGACCACTAGTGCTGAGAAATAACCTCCAGTCCCACTTGCACTGTCGTAACACGCAGCCTAGTCAAGACTCCCAAAACACGTTGTGAAAAAGAGGAAATGTAAGGCTCTACCCTCTTCTTCTAGCTGCTGGAACTGCCCTGCGGCTTAGGAATACTATGTAGAGTGCTGCGAATATGGTAACTGCAATCAGTGCCATAAGCAATAGGAATCCTGGTGTTGTCCAGATTGGCGGTGGAAACTCTTCCAGAACAATTATTATTGATCTAGATGATTCCACAGTGACTGCTGTTTCGGTCGCGGTTGCTGTGACGACTTTGAGCCAATATTCACCGCTGTAATGGGCTTCAATATTGTAGGTTCCTTTAGGCAGTTTGAAAACTGCTTCCCCCTCTGAATCAGTGGTATCCAAGCCGTAGCCAACTCCTGTCTGAGTGTAGACGATCACATAGGCTCCGTGAACTGCAGCTCTGTCGTTACTCAACACGTTAACCGTCAATTGATACACCTGGGTCTTAATTGTGTAGGGGCCGTCAGAATCCACGGAGACAGTTTCCTGCTTCACCACCACATCTTTCCAAAGGACCGTGAATCCATAGTCAGCTGGGAGTACATGGGCTAGAGTGATCCAACCATCCTTGTCGGTATAGCGCGGCAATGATTCCCTTGTGCCGTTTGGCCACGTTATGTAGACTTGTGCGCTTGGTAACGATGAGTCAGCGTCGTCAACTATGTGGAAGGTTGGGTTGTAGTAGACTATGACACCTATTTGGAAAATGTGGTCGTTGTGCTCAACAAATGGTTCAAAAGAGCCTGTGCCTTCATGTTTGTAGTAGCCATTGTTGTCAATGACTGAAACCTTAGCGGTGTAGTTGCCCAACTGCGCCGTTGAAGGATAGGTCCAGTTGGCTTCAAATGTGTGGGCGAATTGTGTAAGCCATTGGCCGTCTGATTTGCGCACCATATCTACGTTGTTAACGACTGGGCTGATTGAAGGGTCAAGGATTGTCATGTTCACGCGGTTTATGTCGTATCCGCCGAATGGATCAATGATGGTAGTGCGAACTATGACTTTGCGCTGTGTTTCGCTCCAGTTGTGGTAGAACATGTTGGTTTCACTGTTGTCATAAGCGTATGTCTTTACCGTTAAGGGTCTTGCATAGTCTTGGGATGGCAGTATGAGCTTGCTTGGGTAAAATGGCGAGTCGTACCAGATTCTTGTGTCAGCGGATGAGCCTGCGTTGACTTCGATATGAATTTGAAGTGTTGTGTCGACGGTGAAGGCGTGTGTTAATGGTGTTGACAAGTTGTAGTTGTAGACGGGCACATCTATGTATTCGCCGATGCCGCTGGTCACTGTGGGGTTGCGTGCGCCTGAATCCCATAATATTGTACCGCCAACCGTGATTTCATAGAACTGTAGTGTAAAGCCTGTGGGTTTGTAGGCTGATCCGTTCACCCAAATGAAGACTTGCCATGCACCATCAAATGTGACCGGACCTGCAAGGTTGGGATATAGGTAGAAGTCTACTGCGATTTTTGGCTGACCAATTGGTTTGTAGAATGAGTTGCCATAGGCGTCTTGCTGCGATAGGAAGCGGAACCACTGCGTCGTGTTCATCGTATATTTCGTCTGTATCCCAGCAACATCAACTGGAGTGTCAACGTAGTGCAGGTAGAACTCCATAGGTTTAGCCACACCAGTATATGATGCGTCGGCTTCAGCATTTGGAACGAGTTGCATTGAAGTGGTGGATACGAATATCGATAGCACTAGAACCGTGAGTAGAGTCGGAGTCTTCACTTCGGGGAGTCTTCTAAGCATTCGGTTCAAACCTCTTAATCGTCTGTCTGAAAATTCGGAGTTAAACGTTGTTAACTCAGAGTCTAGATTTGAAATACACGTTCAAAATGAGTCTAATCTGTCCAGAAAAGGCGGAAAAAATGCCTCTTCTTTATCCTCCAGGTGCTCCGTGGAAGGGCACATTCTTCCACATTATTTCCCACCATTCATCGTTGGTGATTGTCTCGCCTTGGACAACCACGGTCATTATGGTCTTCAAGAGTTCATGATGTCTCTTTTCGTCTGCTTGAATGCTCTCGAGTAGGAATCTAATTTTCTTGTCTTTGACTCTCTGTATGGCGTCCTCGACTTTTCCCATTACTTTCTCTTCATTCTTGATATGCCAACTTACGACTTCATTCAAGTGGTCAAGCTCGTCCTCTGTCATAGCTGGAGCAACTGATATGATGCTCTCTGCCGCTCTGTACATGTCCGCGTGCTTCATAGAGTCAAGGGACATGCCTTTTAAAACCGACATGACAACAGGGTTCTTCAGCTTTCTGAGTGCTTTGTTGAGTGATTTGACGATTTCTTCTTCCTGTTTAACTTGCTCATGGAAAAAAGCAACGAGCTCTTTTTCTTCAGGCTTCATCAGCGGCACCTTAATTGACCTAGAAGCTGAAACCATATTAACATTATGCAGTTTGGCAAGCTAAGTTGAGTTCGGATTAATGCGTTTAGAGGAGTTCCACAAGTGTTGGAAGTAATCCTTGGCAAACTGCACAAGCCCTAGGTGATTGGACCATATTACTAGGGTCGGTCTGTCTTCGCCTAAGAGCAAGATTGCTTCCTTGCCGTCTGCTATTACTCCACCGCCGAACATTTGATCTCTAACACGCACCTCGGCAACACGTTGAAGCTCCTCCAGATTCCATGCTGTAGCCTGCTTCGGAACCATGACGAGAATCCTCACGTCTGCTCTCTGCAGTAGCTGAAACGTAGGGATAACCAAATCGATCAGAGGCTTTGCAAGGACAGGGGCAGCGACCATAAGTTCGCCTTTGGTTTTTTCAAGCATCTCCTTTAGTTTAGCTACGGTGCTGAATTCGCCTCTTAAGATCCATATGTCGGGTTTCTCGCGGATTTCCCTCTTCTCGTAGAAAGGCTGAAGTTCACCTGCAATCGTTCTCTCCCAAGCTTTCACTTTCTCTTCGAGTTGTAGTTTAGCTGCGGCTAAGGCTTCAGACGGCGCCTTAGGATAATATCGCCCTGGTCTACCCTGCTCAGTTTCTATCCATCCCTTGCGTACGAGTGATGTCAATGTTTCATAGACTTTGGAGTAGGGAACATCTGAGTTCTCGCTGACTTGGCTAGCGGTTAAGACTCCTCTTTCAAGCAAGGCTAGATAGGCGCGTGTTTCATAGTCTGTTAAGCCGAGTTCGCGGAGAACACGTTTGGCGTCTTGACTGATTAAGTCTTCAGACGGCTGCGTCAACCGCTTTCACCTTCTGAAAGGTTTGGAAACCTTCTTATAGCATATGACGGCTAGCTGATAGTTAAATGTTACAACTCTCAGTGGTGTCAACTTGCAAACCTTAAAAGAGCCACAAAGCTTTGGAGACAATGTCTTGAAGCACACACTTAGCCTATGTCCCACATGCCTAGAAAGGATTGACGCCACCATTGTCCAACGAGATGGCAAAGTCTTTCTGGTAAAGAACTGTCCCAAGCACGGGCACTTTGAAGACGTATACTGGGCTGATGTGGAAACATACAAGAGGTTCGAAGAATACAGCAGGGTGGGCAAAGGAGTAACCAACCCACGAACCCAGACTGTGAAACAGTGTCCATATGACTGCGGACTCTGCCCTAACCACAAGTCTCTCACAGTCCTGTCGATAATTGATGTTACAAACGCATGCAACCTTCAATGCTCAATATGCTTCGCTCACGCAGGCAAAATCG
>CAYLSJ010000098.1:0-5058 GCA_964386655.1 uncultured Candidatus Bathyarchaeia archaeon
CATGGATGGAGTGGTTGTTGCCTCCGTTAGCACTGATGGTGTAGATGGACCGACTGATGCTGCAGGAGCTCTTGTTGATGGAAAAACATTGCAACGTGCTCACGATTTAGGATTGAACCCGCGAGAGTTCTTGGTGAACAACGATTCTTACAGATTCTTCTCAAAGTTGGGCGACCTTATTTTCACTGGACCAACAGGCACCAATGTTTGTGATGTGAGCGTGATTGTGGCGCTGTAGCTTCTAGAACCATTTCTTGAATCCTATTCGAAGCCCCATCGTGTTACTTTCTGTGGCTCTATTTTCATGATTCCTCTTACGTCAGGATCTTTAGGTGTGAGGTCAGCGCTCGCCCATTGCTTGTACTGAGGATACTTCTGTATGAGCAGTTTCCAGCAATGCATGAATTCCTCTCGGTTTTCCTGAAACGTCAGTAGCTTCGCCTTGCCATAAATCAGCAGTCCACGTAGAACCTTCCATTGACCCTTATCCTCTTCGTACCTGTCCACTAGAACTGAAACCTTACTTCCTCGCTTCAAATTCCACAGTCTTCTGCTCTTCACATGAAGCGAAGTAACAATGTCTTCTTTGTCAAGGGCGAAGCATATGGGAACCACATGGGGCTGCATGTCTGCATTTACTGTAGCAATGTGAGCAACTCTCTCAGACGTCAGGAATTGGGTCTCCGCCTTAGAGAACATAATTACTTTGTCCGCTCTCCATAGATCTCCGGGTTCAGTGAATCAATGCCGGAGGGCACCATTTGTTAGTTTGTGCAAAGCTTCAGGATTCTGTTCCAGTTAGCATCCACGTTCTGTTGGATTTCGTCGATTACGTCTTTTCTGTACGTCGGTTTAAACAGGTGGCTAAATCTTCCTTGTGCTTTGAGAAACTCCTCAACTGGCTTCGGCTTCGAAACATTGAGGTTCAGTTTGTATTTGCCGCGTTCAAACTCGTAAATCGGGAAGTATCGGGTTTCAACAGCCAGCTTGACCATTTCGATGCTGCGGGCTGACTCGTGACGCCACCCTAACGGGCAAGGAGACAGCACATCGATGACCGCGGGACCGTTGACTTCTATGCCCTTGCGAACTTTAGTCATGTAATCGTTCCAGTAGGCAGGTGTAGCTGTTGCTGCGTATTCGATTCCATGGGCTGCGCATATGCCAATCAGGTCTTTTTTCCACTCCGGCTTGCCTGGAATGACGCTTCCAGCTGGGCTAGTAGTCGTGTCAGCGCCGTGCGGTGTCGAACCAGACCTTTGAATGCCCGTGTTCATATAAGCCTCATTGTCAACGCAGATATAGAGGAAATCGTGTCCTCTCTCCAATGCCCCGCTCAAGGCTTGGATGCCTATGTCGTAAGTTCCCCCGTCCCCCGCCATAGCGATCACATCAATGTGACCTTGATCAACGCCTCTTCGAGCCATAGCCTTGTAGGCTTCCACGACGCCTGAGGCAACTGCCGCTGCATTTTCGAAGGCTATATGAGCCCAAGGCAGCCTCCACGAAGTGTATGGATAAATCGTTGATGCAACTTCATTGCATCCTGTTGCTGCGATTATGACTGTTGGTCCTCTCAGTGCTTTCATGGTCATTCTGTTGATTATGCCTTCGCCGCAGCCAGCGCATAAGCGGTGTCCAGATGCGAACAATTCTTCTGTCGGCAAATCCTTGAGTACAACCATTACTCTCGCACCCCCAAGAACAGGGTTTCTTGTCTAATAACACCGCTTTTCGCTGTCTGCAGAGCCTCGTTGAAGACATGTTCGATATCGGAGGGTTTGATGTCTCTTCCGCCTAAGCCGAAGATTACATTGAAGATTTTAGGTCGCTTTTCAGCTGTATGTAATGCTGAAACTACATCTGAACACACAGCGCCGTACTGAGCTCCGAAGCTAATGGCTTTGTCAAAAACGGCCAAAGCTTTCACGTTTTTCAAAACTGCTCTAACTTCATCTATTGGGAATGGTCGATACAGCCATATTTTCACGACGCCAACTTTCTTTCCATGTGCTCTCAGTTTGCGTGCAACTTCGCGGGCTGTTCCAGCAGTGCTTCCTAAGCAGAGCACTGTTGCCTCAGCATCTTCCATTCCATATGTGTCAAGAACACCATAGCCTCTGCCGCTGATGTTTTTGTACTCTTTAGCAACTTTCTCAAGCACGGGTTGAACATGAGCTAAGGCTTCAACCTGCTGCCTCTTGAATTCGAAATAATAGTCGGTAAAACATAAGGCTCCAACTGTGACAGGCTTCTTCGGGTCCAGCGTGAACATGGGTTGTCTGGTCTGCAGGAATTTGGCGACAACATCGTCGTCAAGTACGTCTACGCCTTCCATACAATGAGTAATGATGAAGCCGTCTAAGTTCACTGAAACAGGAAGCTGCACAGCCATGTCTTCTGCGATTCTGAAAGCTTGAATCGTCCAATCATAAGCTTCTTGGGCGTTCTCAACGTAGATTTGAATCCAGCCGCTGTCCCGTGAACCCATCATGTCTGAATGGTCGCCGTGAATGTTGATAGGCGCTGACAGAGCTCTGTTAGCAACGCCCATGACAATTGGGCATCGGAGACCAGAAGCAATATACATCATTTCATGCATCAAAGCTAAGCCTTGGCTTGATGTTGCAGTGAAGACTCTGGCTCCTGTTAGGCTTGAGCCGATGCAGGCTGACAATGCTGAGTGTTCTGATTCAACGCAGACGTATCCTGTTTGGACTTCACCGTCGGCTACGTACTTGCTGAATCTTTCAACTATGATAGTCTGAGGCGTAATGGGATAAGCAGCTACAATGTCCACTTTGCTCTGCTTGGCTGCGTGGGCAACAGCTTCATCTCCAGTCATGCCGGTAACTGTCATTTCTGCTCCTCCTCCATTCTTATCGCCTGCTTAGGGCATTCGTGTGCGCAGACGCCGCAGCCCTTGCAATAGTCATAGTTAATTGCAACCCACTTTTCCTCTCTTGTTATGGCGCTGTCTGGACAGTAAATCCAGCAGAGTAGACAGTTTACGCATTTTTCCTTGTCAACTACAGGTCTAAAGGCTCGCCAATCACCAGTCTTGTACTTCAGCGAAGAGCCAGGCTCGGTGACTGTTGCAGCCATGGGCAAAGCTTTCCATCCTAGTTTTTCATCAGTGCTCAACTTCCAGTGACCTCCTGAAACGCTCTTTTGACCGCTTCCACATTCTTCTCGCCCAACGTACCCGGAAACCGCGATTTGACAGCTTTCTCTATGGATTCAAACGACGTGAGAGGCACGACCTTAATCAACGCTCCCAGCATGGCAGTGTTGTAGATAGGACGTCCCAAGACATCCAGAGCTATCCTTTTGGCATTAACAGAATACACATGTCCCTCGTGAACTGACAGGAGTTTCCTTAGTTCATTCATGCTGCGGTCAGTGTTCGCAATTATTGTGCCATTCTCAGCCAAGCCAGTTGCAACGTTTGGTTCCAGCAATGTGGGGTCGACAACCACAACCACGTTTGGATTGTAAACTTGGCTGTGGACACTGATGGGTTCGTCTGAGATTCTGGTGAATCCTCGCACCGGTGCTCCTGACCGTTCAGGTCCGAATTCAGGAAAAGATTGAACATGCTTTTTGTCCATCAAGGCGGCTTCAGCTAGCAAGCGGCTCACGCTGACTATGCCTTGACCGCCTCTTCCATGCCATCGAATCTCAGCTAACATTTTCCTATCCTAACCCGTTAGAACCACTTGCAGAAGATTGAACGTTGATATAAGGGTTTCCAGCTTGAAGAAGCAAGATGCTAGAGAAGCATGAAACCTAGTCTGTGGAAAAGAGAATAACTAGTTCCATGCTAGCCGCATATCGCGCCTATCATTTGCCGCGTAGGTATTCGCTTTACAGCAAAGATTCGAAGAGGCAACGTTGAGCACAATAGGCGGACCATGCTGACACGGTCATAGAAGGCAAAGGGCGTGCTGCCCGAGTCCAAACAAAGGCTTAATAAAATCTGAACCCTTCCTATGAGAACTCACAATCGAGCAGTCTATGCCTCCACAGGGCTTGATGGAGGAACGCTAAAGGTGAGACTCACGGGATTCAGGTCATATCCGCGGCTCTATTTCGAAATGGTCCTCATCGGCTTCGCCGTAGTCATGGGACTAAGCCTCATGGCGGCGTTTCTTCCAATATTGGCTGAAGAACTTGACCCCTCAGGAGTGTTTGTGGGTTTGGCTGTCTCTGCTTTCTTCCTCTCCAGGCTGTTCATAGAAGTGCCAGCGGGCATCATCTCAGACCGCATCGGGAGACGGAAGCTTCTCATAGCCGGGATCGGCTTGACCGCAATCGGAGCCTTCTTATGCGCTCAGGCCAACTCGGTATATGTTCTTATTGTTGGCCGAGCCTTTTGGGGTCTGGGAACTGCACTTTACTTCATGAACAACGCCGCCCTCATTATAGACCTCTTCGAATCAAAAACGCGAGGTCGAGCTCTAGGAATTTTCAACAGCATCGAGTTCCTCGGAGGTTTCGTCGGTGCCCCGGTTGGCGCTCTCTTAGCTGGAGCAATGAGTCACACTGGCGTCTTCTACATTGCGCTAGTAATGGTTCTAGGCTCCTTTGCGCTGTCTATTTCCTCCAGAAGCCTCAGATCAGTCAAGAATATCCACGATTCCAGAACCGAGCAGTCCATTGGACAGACGATCCGATACCTCCGGAATTGGGGCATAGTCGCAGTGTCTACGATCACTTTCTTCCGCATGCTTGTGATGCAGGGGATCTTTGCCACGGTTCTCCAGCTGTATCTCAACAATGAACTTCTCTTTCCTGAGGCACACATCGGCTTGATCATCAGTCTGCGCGTCGCAGGACATGTGTTGGCTGCGTTCAGCTCAGGCTTCTTAGCGGACAGATTCGGCAAAAAAACCGTCGTGCTGACGGGCTTCCTAATCGACGCAGGATGCCTAGCTGCGTTCACAGCAATATATAATTTGGAGGCGTTCCTCGCAGCGGGCTTCTTCGAAGGATTCGGCGAAGGCTTGGTTTTCACTAGTTTGATTGTGCTGCTTTCGGATCTTTCGCCGCCCTCTG
>CAYLSJ010000099.1:0-4970 GCA_964386655.1 uncultured Candidatus Bathyarchaeia archaeon
TGGCTTATGTTCCAGAGTTTTTGTTTACAGTTTTCTTCTTTCTTGCTTTAGTTCCTTATTTTTTTGGTTGGTTAAGTGTCCCGCTTGTTATTTCCATAGGGATTAAGGGGTGGATGGAGTTGGGAGTGATGAGTATTCTTACTGGTGCGTTGTTGGGTAACAACGGATTCAGTGAATTCATGTCAGCTTACTTCAACTCTCATAGGCTGAAATGAAGGTCTTAAAAGCATTAGTTCGATAGAACACTTTTGTGTATGACCTCTTGAGGCTTCAGCTTGTACAGGTTTGCTACTAGGCAGAGGATTTTTGATATCGGAGGTGTAGAAATCGGCGGTCAACTCGGTGAGTTGCCCACAGTGCTCATAGGGAACATTTTCTACAAGGGTATGCCTGAAGTCGTTGATCATGAAAAGGGCGAGTTCAAGACTAAGGCAGTGTTGAAGTGGATTAGGGTTGCCGAGGAGCTTTCTCATAAGACTGGCGTGCCGCATTTTTTGGATATTATGGCTTCTCATCCTACTGCAATGAAGAAGTATGTTTCCTTTATAGCTGACAAGAGCAATGGTGTTTTTCTCATTGATGGGTCAACTTCTGAAGCTCGAATCGCAGGTTTAGAAGCTGTTAGAGATTGTGGTCTACAAAAGCGGGCGATTCTTAACGCGATTTCCCCTCTAACGACAGGCGAAGAGCTGGATGCCATTCTTCACAGCGGAGTCACCTCTGCCGTTTTAGTGGCGCAGAACGAGTTGGATTATTCGCCTTCTGGCAGAGTTACAGCTTTGAAGGGCATTAAAGGTCAGAAGGGGCTGGTGGATATCGCTGAGAAAGCAGGTGTGGACAAGATTCTTGTGGACACGATAGTCTTTGATGTTCCGAGTATCGCGTATGCTGTGGAGGCTGTCAAGCTAGTTAAAGAAGAGCTTGGATATCCTGCTGGTTGCTCCCCAGCCAACGCCACTTTTGATTGGAAACTTGTGCAAGACAAGGCTTTGAGACAGGGATTTGCTTCCTATAATGCCTCTGCTCATGCTATTGCCCAGATGGGTGGAGCCAACTTTCTCATTTATGGACCTTTAAAACAAGCGAGAAACATAATTCCCTCGTGCGCCATGACCGATGCCATAATCGCATATCATTCATCTAAAATGTATGGAACCAAACCCTTGGTCTCCAATCACCCATTATACAGGATTTTCTGAAGCATTTGTTGCTTCTTACAATTCTAATGGTATTCCGTATGATTCTCTGAAGAATGTCTCTGTGAATGCTCTTCGAGGTCTTGGAGGCGGACTCTCGTTCGGCACGCCAATGGGTAATAGAGCGATAACCCTTAGGTTCTCTGGGATTTTCAGAATCCCTTTGACTTTGTCTTCTTTGAATGCCCCAATCCAACATGTGCCATAGTTCAAAGCAGTTGCTGCTAGAACCATATGCTCTATGGCAATCATCGGGTCTTGCTTGTAAGGTATTCTTGTCGAAGAGACAGCGTAAGGCAGTTTAGCTGCAGAGGCTGTAGGGTCGCCCACAGCAGCAATCACTACATCAGCATCGGCTACAAACTTTTGCTTGTTAGCGGCAACTGAAAGCGCCCTCTTCGTCTTTAGGTCTCTCACAACGATGAAGCACCAAGGCTGGCGGTTAGCACCAGATGGAGCCAAGCGCGCAGCCTCAAGTATCTTCCTTAAACGCTTTGCTGCAACTGGTTTATGCTTGAATTTCCGTATGCTTCTCCTTTTTTCTATAACCTCAAACAGGTCCATGAATTCTGATCTCCTGAACAGGGCATGCCTGCATTTCGCACCGTATAGGAATTCTTTTCAAATCGTCGCCAAATGAGCTTGTGTTCAACTTCTAGGTCATCCTTATGGATTGCTATTGTTGCTTACGCTTAACAGCTAGTTAGCAGTTCGCGTACTTTCTTGACACATTCCCAAGCATCGGCTGCGTAGGCGTCTATGCCGTATTGCTTGCGCTTTTCTTCGTTAACCGCTCTGCCGCCTATAATAGTCTTGACTTTGCCGCTCAGTTTCCTTTTATTCAAGATGTCGACGACGTCTTTCAGGTATGATAGGCTCTCATCAATAGAAACTGAAACCGCAATGACATCAGCCTTCTCTCGAACCGCAGCATCTACGAAAACTTCAGGAGCCACATTGACGCCTAGATCAACAACATCAAAACCAGCTGACCGCAACGCGCCAGCCACAATGTCTTTGCCCAAGCCTTGAATATTGCCCTTCAGTGAACCAATAACAATCTTGCCAGCAACGCTTACAGGTTTAATCTTCAAGTACGGCTCGAGAACTTTGAAAGCTTCACGCATAGCAGTCGAAGCCGCAGCCACATCCACAGTGAAATACTCCTTTCTCTCATATTTCTTGTCCACCACACGCATAGCCTGCATCATTTTGTCCAAAGCTACAGTGGCGGAGACACCTTCATTCATGGATTTCTCTGCCAGCTTGCGCGCCTTGTGAACATCACCTGCAACCACAGCATCAGACAACTTGTCTAAAAGATTCTTAGACTTACGCAAAAGCAGACTCCACCATACAGCCCTACAGAGCCTTCAACCCTATGGACTGCTTGAAGACGTCGATGTTAATCTTACCAGCCTTGAAGAGACTACCAGTGCCCACATTACACATAGAGACCACCGCAGGCGCAAACAAATCAGGGTCAATCTTATAGAAGTCGTAGCCAGCATTCTTGAAAACTTGCTTAAACGGTTGTCCATAATTCTTCGATGCAGAAGACGGTGCATTCTTAACGAATCTTCCAAGTTCCTCATCGTTAAAGCCAAAGACATCATAATGACCGAAGCCAGCATACAGAATCGCATCGTTAGTTCGACCCATCGCCTCCACGAATTTTGGATGAACAGGCGCAATAGGTGCAAAACCGAAGGCATTGGTCACCTTCTTTGGGTCTAAACCCACCTTCATAAGCTTGTGCAAGCCAGTCTCAACAATACGACCAGAAACCTGAGTGGAACCAGCCACACTTGTCGTAGGCACAAGAATCAAAGACAACTTACTCGCAGACACTTTGCAGTCTTCCGCGATCTTCCTGATCACTGACTCAGGCGGTTCACTGCTGGTCTCAAGCACCATCACGGTTGCGTCGGATTCATCACTGTAGCCAATCTCTTCATAGAGCTCATGATTTTTTCTCGCCAACGCTCGAGCTGGACCAGAACCAATAGCCGCGAAACCTTCTTGCTTGATCTGCCAATCTGCAAACTGCGAACCCATAGTTGATGTGGCAGGGTGATCAGTGTGCACAAACACTGATGATAAGATCAAATCCTCGTAGTAACTTGGGCACACGGAAACCTTTGCCAATCCTCCCAAGCAGATCTCGGTTATGATTTTTCCAGCTTGAAAACCGCCTGATGCGTTGATTCCTGCATCTATGAGTGTGACGCCACTCCTTGTTTCTTTAACAACAACTCCATATTCATCTGCTTTTGCGCGCAGTTTGTCTACAAGTTTCATTGCTTCACGATTAACACTAAGCCTGCTCACCGACAACACACGTTCCTACGAAACAAACAAACTCACAGAAACTGCTCATAAAACTTAAGGTGTGGATTCGCCATCTTGGACACGTAAAGTTTGCCGTCGCCCTCCTCAACCGTATCGCCAACGAACATGTAGAAAGGACCAGCAACCTCATCTCCGTTAACCTTAACCTTCGACTTGACACTGTCAATCAGAAAAGTCGGCAGAACCTCGTTCAACCTGCCATTCACAACTATTTTTCCACCAGTCATCTCTGCTCCAACTCTGCCATCAGAACTGCCCATAACCAGTATGGTGCCATTCTGCATGTGTAAACCTGCAAACTGAGCAGTATTTCCAAGAACTTTGATCAAGCCCTTCCTCATGAAATAGCCCAATTCATTTCCCGCACTTCCATGTATGACGATTGTTCCGCCTCGCATGCCTTTGACGCTCCCACGGTAAGCTGCACCCACATAGTCACCAGCGTTTCCCTTCACTTCAATTGACCCACCCTTCATCATGGCACCCAGCCAAGAGCCAGCGCTGCCTCCCACAGTGATTTTTCCGGCCTTCATCTCTTCGCCCAAGTGCACTCCGACGTCTCTGTAGATCATGATTTCTCCAGCTGACATCTGAGTGCCAATTCGCCTGACCCTGCTGACATCACCGTGAACATGAACACTAATATCCTCGGCTTCGGCTGCTGATTCACCACTGACCTCAAAAAGATCGCCTAGAGTAACCTGTCTGTTGCCTTTCCAGACCGGTAACTTGCTGATTTCCCCTAGGCTCCTTCCTGCAAAAGCATCTGGCGAAATAGATTCAGCCTCAACTGGAACCTTAAACAAGAACCTTGGATGCAGGCTGACCACAGCGACTATGGTTCAGACCTCCGTCCTAACAGCAATTGGATGAGAATTGGTGAGGTGATGCTCCGGAACAATGTAGTTTTCATACTGCACCGTGTAGTAGTCCTCAAAAGCCTCCTTCAACCGGGGCGAAATCTCCATTTTTGCATTGGACAGCTCAGGCTTGATCCAGAAGGTTCTTCCGTCAACAGCTTTGACAACTTCGCCGTCTTTGACCACGATTCTGCCATCTTTGATCGTGTATGCAGCTTTCTTGAAAGCCTTGCGAACCTGCTTATACTGCCTTGAAGGGTCAACCTGCTCTGGGTTAATGTTGTAGATGGCTATGTCAGCATCCGCGCCGACACCCAAATGCCCCTTATCCTTCAAGCCGAGCGACTTTGCCTGTCCAGCTCTGGTAGCAATAGCGACATCATAAAAAGTATACTCTCTGTCAATCGTTGGCAGAAGGCTCTTGTGCCTAGCTCGCTCGCTGACTTTCTTCAGCAGCTTCTCTCTCGCTGTTCTGCTCACAAGCCACGAGATGATTCTGGGATAGAAAATAAACGGTGCCGCGTTAGGATGATCCGTGGTCATGTAAATTTTCCAAGGGTCT
>CAYLSJ010000100.1:0-4902 GCA_964386655.1 uncultured Candidatus Bathyarchaeia archaeon
ATGTTCGCTCCATTAGAGAATAACGTTTTGAAGTGGGTTCTTGAAAGTGGGACATATGACAAAACACAATTGGGTCTTGGTAACCACCTAGGTCTCTCATGTATCGTCTCCAAGCTACAAATTTCGCAACCTCTTCTGGGCCGTTCCAAAGTGTGCTGTGAGTTATAAGCACGTTCAATTTGAATTCATCAACTACCCTCTCCAAGTTAGGAATAAAGTCTCGGAAAACTATTCGCCTAGGCGGCCACTTTGCTATGCGGCTGTATACTCTAATCACGGGTATTCCAAGATCGCTATCTTCGACGTACACATATCCTCTGATCTTCCTCAGATTTTCTGATGGCGTAACCTCGACGCCGTCATGGTAGATGCTAGTGATAAGGTAAGCATGGTGCCCGAGTCTAATAAATTCTTTAACCATTCGTTGGGCTACTAACTCTTGGCCCTTGCTATTGCTTGTTTGATACATCACCACGCCAATACGCTTCTTCAACATAACTTAGCCTGCTTTAGATACATGTCTAAAGTGAAGTTCAATCCTTAAATATCTATTCTGTTCTTCTAACGTCTTAAAAAGTATATGGAACAACCGTTGCATCCTCATGTCTCACGAAACATCGCTTGGAGAAATAATGTGATCTGATTACAGGGATGCAAGGTGAGAATAAGAATCATCACAAAACTGGATTGGCCGTCTTTTCGAAACGTTGCCTTACTCGTAAGGAAGGCATTAAAGCCGCATTCCAACTGTACGATTCACGACTGGACGAAAGCTAGGTCTGGAGGTAACATTTTATTCATAGGCACGGTTTTTTATCAGACTCTTAATTTCCTAAGTAGATTTATCGAACAAAGTAATATCGTCTTCTATGGAACAACAGAAGGTCTTAGTTTCGTAGATGAAACTAGTTTTGATGTTGCAGGTCAAATCAAAATTGTCGCCGTGAGTAACTTTGTGAGACAAATGCTCGAGGAAAGCGGAATTCGAGTTGCCGGAGTCGTACCTCATGGCTTAGATATGAAGGATCAAAGAGTAAGCATTTCATTTTGCAAGATTCTGAAGAAAAGACTCAAAAATAAGAATGTAATTCTCGCAGTTGCTGCGAACGATCCAAGGAAGGGGCTTGACAAATTGCTTAATGCATATCGATTTGTTGAACACGAGATTAAAAATAGCTTTCTGGTTTTGCATTCAACGGCTGCAGGATATTACAATCCAACACAGATATCCAAGGATTTCAAGATCAAGAGATTATGGTTAACAAACCTTTATGGAAAACTAACTCCTAGCAACCTAAATGCTCTCTACAATGTGTGTAACATCTATGTACAACCCAGTTATTCAGAAGGTTTCGGGCTTCCGATATTAGAAGCTTTGAAATTTAACAAACCCGCCGTGGCAGTAGACGCCCAGCCATTTAGCGAGATCATCAAGCATAACAAAAGTGGAATCCTAGTGCCATCAAGCAGATTCTCATGGTATAATTATAAAGACATGATTCTCTTCAAAATGCATTGGTACGAACCTGAGGATCTGGCTTCTGCCATCATTGCCTTATTGTCAAATCAGCGGTTGATTACCAAAATGCAAAGGAATATCCAGAGCGAGAAGTACCACTGGGACATTTACAGACTTTATCCCAAGCTCCTAAGCTACTTCTCGTGATAGTTGTTAAGTTGTCTTTTGAAATGCCCTCCTAACATCCATGATAGCGCTCACACCTTACAAAAGGCTCTAAAACCGATAAAAACAGAAAAAGAGCGGAATCGCGGGAGACTGTGGAGGCATCACCAGCTCTAGCCGCGTTGAAGTCCCCGCAGCACCATCTATGGAAAAACTCGCGAGGTTTGTCGTGGGGGCGTTAAGAGGTCTGTGATGCAGGTTTGACTGTGAGCGTTCAGTACAGTATTAGCGCAACTATCAGCAATGGTTTCCTTCAATCAGTATTGTGGAAAAGGCTGACCTGCCTTAGTGGGGTCGGCTACTTAGCGATTTGTTCTAATAGTGAGAGGATCTTTCTCTCTGCTGTATTTCCTTTGCCTGAGCAAACTTTTGTTCAAGGGCTCTTCTAGTTTCTTGATCCACTTGCATCTCGCGAGCAGCCTTGGCCTTTTCTATTGACATCATTTCGTTCATTTTCCCAATAAGGCGTTTAGACTCATCTGGCTTGAGTGGGATAACGATGTCTTTTCGTGCTGGAACGGCTATCTTAACGTGCTCCTTTTCATCAAGACTCGCCGATTCTATGTCTCTTAGGGCAACATCGAGGGGAATGATCGTTTGAAAGAGAAATCCTATATTCTCTCGCAGTGCGGGTTTGGCTTCAAAGATATCCTCCAACTCTTTCTTAATGCCCTCCTTCAAGTCCACTTCCAGCGTCGTCTCGCGAAGTCTAACTGTGAAGTGAGGTTTATTGAGAACCATGACAATGTCTTGAGCAGCTGCCTTTTTCTCCGCAGCTATTAGTGGGTTAAGCTTGGCAACAAGGGTTCTTGACTCTTTTGGCTCGAGTGGAATAACTATGTCCTTTCGATGCGGGATTGCCAATTTAACCTGTCCCTGCTTGTCTACTTTGACGGATTCTATGTCTTTCAGAGCAACATCAAGAGGTATGGCTGTTTGGAAAAGCAGGCCTAGAGTTCCTCGAAGTTTGGGTTTCGATTCAAGCACATCTTCCAACTCTTTCCTCATGCCTTTCTTAAAGTCAACTTGCAGCAACTTCCTATGGAGCTTAACAATCAAGTGAGGCTTGTCGATTACCATTATCACATCTTCAGTCGTCATCATACGTCACCTTTCGTTCACTGCTAGGTATTCAGCTTGATTCATCTATATGTAGTTAAGACTTTGCCTTGCCTGCCAAGTCACTTGACTATCGCATCGTTGTTTGAGGCTTAAATCACTCAGTCAATACAAGTGGTCCAAGTTTGAGGATTATTGAACCGTTCACTTCAAGGAAACACAGGGTGTCTCCCGTTTTCAATCCGAACCTCTTCCTTACTTCAATGGGTACCGTTATTTGACCCCGTACAGTTATCCTGGACTGCCCCCTGAAGATAGCCTCAACTTCCTTGCTTGGCAAAGTCATTGTCACCTTGAAGGCTTTTGTTCTGGGTATTAGTATATAGGCGCTTTGGTATTACTTTTCTTATCACCCTTTCAAATCATACTGTGCATGCAATGTGTTAAATAAAAATTCCATAAGGATATGAAGCAAGAATGCGGGTCGGAGGTGATAGTTCATGCCAAGTAAAAAGGTAAAGAAGATGGCCAAAATAAAGCCTGGCGCAAGACTTACCGTGATGTCTGCTAAGCTGGCGGAGATGGAAGGGCCTGTGCTAGCTACAAAGGGAAAGAAATTGAAGACGCATGAAGGACCAATGCTAGATACGCATGAGGGACCAATGTTGGACACTCACGAGGGACCAGTGCTAGCCACAAAGGGAAAGAAATTGAAGACGCATGAGGGACCAGTGTTAGCCACTCGTGAGGGACCAGAATTAGCTACTCATGAAGGACCAGTACTAGCTACGGGGGAAAAGAAGTTAGCTACTCGTCAAGGACCAGCGCGCGCGTAATTGATGTCGCATGAAGGTGCAATGTTACCTACGCATTGGGGATCAGTTCTAGCTACCGAAACGAGGAAACTGAAGACTGAATGGCTCTAAGATGGCAACTGACCTTCTCATTGCTGTCGATTTCAACCCTTGTCTGTGTGCCTCTTTTTTCAGGAGGCCCTCTTTTTCTCAACATGAAAATGTCATTTAAGATTCTTTTTTCGGTCATTTCATAGTGTAGTCTTTTCAATCATGCAGTTTTCGCCTGGGTGGGATTCAACACATCTGAATTTGCTATGAATTTATGGATAGCCTCAGTTAATGCAAGAACATGCAAGTGGATTCGAATGAACTCCAGAGATGGATATCGCCCCACAGTGCGAAATGACCTACATATCAAGAAAACAATGCTCCAATAGCCGATCTGCAGAAATCCTGCACCTGCTAGCAATGAAACAGCAACATAGTTCAGAGGCATCGAGAAAAGGCCCACCAAAGCTAGAATGACTGAGAGAGCTGCGATCAATGGATACAGAGTTAACAATCTTCTCCTTTTCTTTAAGAATGCGATATTCCTGTTCGCTTGCTCGTTCTTGATTTGCTCGCGGATTTTTCGAAGCCTTCGCAAAGATCCCTCGTGCAGTCGTCTAAGTCTCTTAAACTTCTCAGGCAGGTTCCTCATGTTCTCTTTGTTGATGGCTAGTATGGAGTTGATTAAGCCAACTTTGTATGCGCTGATTGGTCTCAAATGCAATTCTAAGTCTTCCATATTCTTGACTGCCGCTTGGAAGTGTTGCTCAGACTTCTCCACAAACTCGTTCACAAGTGGTTCGTTTTCGAGCAGAATCGAAAGGTTCTTATTCAAAAGTGTCATCTCGCCATCTTTCATAGCTGCTAGCATTTTTTTTCTGGGTAAGGCTAACCTTCCGAGTGAAAATAGGGTGAGGTTTGTTTCACTGAGGATTTTGTCCATATAGCCGTACCATGGCTGGCACACAAATAGAGGGCCAAAGTCGCCTATATGCCCCTCTATTTCTTCTGTCCTGCCAACAAACAGCAACGACCCACTGATAGGTTCGAAGAAAGAACTCACTTGGTATTTTTCCGGATGCATCATGCTTTCGCGGACACTCTTTCTGGTTTCAACACTTAACGATGCTAAGCTGTCAAAACCATATATGACTTGTTTTTTGAAATCCTCGACTTCATCATACAAATCAGTTACAGCCAAATCTCTTGTAAACAATGCTGGGAGCAGAGTCTTTTGATATTTTTTCAGCAAGTCAGGTGGGAGTTCAATGGTGCAGACGGTTCCTGAGGCTGAATGAAGGAGGTAAAGAGTGG
>CAYLSJ010000101.1:0-4833 GCA_964386655.1 uncultured Candidatus Bathyarchaeia archaeon
TTGATTTAACGGCATGTTCAAGCATTTGGGATTAGCCACATCAAACTTCGAAATCTTTTTTCCAGCAATTTCCTTTGCCATCTGTTCGCTTAGAACAGTCAATTCAGGGAGTTCCATGTTACAACTTCCACTCTGTCATGAAGAAAGCGCTATTGATGGCATTCAAGTTATTAATGATTCCTATAACGTGCAGAAAAACCCTTAACTGACGTCCTTCGCTAAATCCTTCGAAGGGTGGTTGATGGAAAGTCGCTTCAAGGACTATCTTGCAGGGCTTAGTCGCTTGAAGACAGTAGGTTTACCCATTTATCACTCGGTTCACTGCGAAAGAGAAGCGAAGATTGTTGGAAAGGTCGCGGTTGAGGCATATAAGTATCTCCAAGGTTTCTTTGAGGAAAAACCGGAGGTCCTTTTCCTCATATTAAGCCCAAGAGATTGGAAGAAACGCTTGCCCCACACCGCATATGGGAGAACCTATTGTTCCTGACACAAGAGTGCATTACGGAACAAAACCGCCAGACCGCTGGAAAGAAATGTTGTCGAAGCTTTGTGATGAAGCACCAATCAACTTGAAAAGACAAATAGCTTCAATCTCAGTCTGAATCAAGTTGCGTTGACAGAAGCTATCGACGATATTTTTACTCTGGAATTCTTCTCGGCTACCGTTGCCCACGAATTGGCGCATCCATTTCTTGCCGTGAACCTTGTTTTTCCTCAGCCTGTAGATTTTGCGTATGCTTTCAAACTGGACGCCTTTTGGCTTGGCGAGTTCCTTCCACAATATATAATGTACTCCTTCCTCCAAGCCACGAATGTATCCCTTTGTGAAAAATGGCTACTCCTAATGGAATCTGCCTTTGAGGGCGGCAAGAATCGAGTCAAATATACGAATCTTGCCGAGATGGGAGTGAAATACCGAGAAATGATTGAGTCGCGTATAGAGAACATTTTCTGGTATCAGGCTAGACTCTTTGTGATGAGCGGGGATCTTTATGCAGTGTACGGAGAAGATTTTCTGATCAAGGCTTTAGAACGCCTAAAATTAAGCGAACAAGTACTCATTGACCGACTCGAGCAAGACTTTAGAAAGCTTCACACATGGCTTCAAAACTGGAGATGATCATAGGTCTATGCGCTCTCGACAAGGGTTTTCTCAAAATCAACCAGCTCAAAGACCGGACAAAATCCAGCTTTCTTATACAACCCGATTGCAGACTTGTTTGTTTTCAATGTGCCCACAAGAGAGTATCTGCATCCAAGCCTTCGGAAAGTCCTGAGCATTTCCGAAATCAACGTAATGGCTATGCCTTTTCTTCTGTACTCTGGGAACACGCCTAATTCACCTATTACACCGTGCGGAGGGCGGTTTTTCGACGTTTTGGGCATGAAACCGATGGTGAAGCCTGCAATATTGTCGTTATGCTTTGAGACAAGCCAGAATTCTGGTGGAGATAATCCCATCCTGCCATCGCGTATAGCTTGAAGGGTGTTCAAGCAGGTTTTAGGATCTGATATGAATGGGTCGTTGATATGAACCATCCTGTCTTCAGGCGTCGCCAAGTATGCTCTCTGAGTGAAATCCACAAACTCTCTTGAAGAAAAGCCGTGATCGTAAGTGATTTGAAGACCTGCGGTCAAAGACGGCTTTATTACAATGCTAGACAAATTAGCCAAGAGCATGAGGCTGCTTGGAATCTTCTCTGTGAAACCGCACATTTTGTAAAGCCTTGCGTGCCAACGCGCGGTATGGAACTGGTTGATCGGAAACTTCAGCATACATCTTACTTTTGACACATTTCGTTGGCGCAGCCGTAAGAAAGCCTCTTCCAAAAGCGTCTGCCCAATTCTATTACGTTTCTGATGTGACGTGACGGCTGGTTCCCATCTTCCCAGCGTGGCAACGTTATTCGCAACTGTTACTCCTAGAACACCTACTGCTTCTTCTTTGTTCTCTTTCTGTTTGGCGATCAGAAAGAAGTTAGCATGCTTCTGAAATGCTTGTTTAATATCTTCCTTAATTTCTTCAGGGTCATAGTCAAAGAGCCGTCGTTGTCTGAACCATGGCGCGGTCTGTATGGCTTTCTTCCAAGTCTGCAGATATTCCGCAGGCGACTTTGCTTCGCTAACTGAAAAGCCCATTCTGAATTCTCTGTAATCTACAATGCTTCGATATCTATTTCAAATGCGCTAGTCGGGTTCTCAAGTTCGAAGTTGCCTAACACTTCAGGATGCACCTCTCCCAGCATACCTACCTCTTCGTGCTCTAGTCGAATTGCTGCCACCCTGCCTTCCAAGTAACTCGGATGCTGGACCGCGCTTATCTTCCAGCGGTTGACTCCCAAGTTGCGCAACAGAGCTTCCGCGGTTGATTTGATTTCAGTGAAATTGGCAGCTGAATGAGACGAAACAGCGGCAACGTGTAATCTTCTTTCACAACGCGTCTCTACGCGCGGATTGATTCTTCCAACATCTGAGACTTCGAAAAGCCGTTGAGGGAAGCTTTCGTGCTTGTTGTCCATCAGATTTTTCATCAAAATAGGCAGGAGGCTTTCACGCAGGATTGTGTACTCTGCTGACACGGGATTGGCTAATTTGATGACGGCGCTGCTATCTAACCGCATTTTTTCATAGTGGTATGTTTCGTTGGTCAAGGTGAAATTCATAACTTCAGTGAAGCCTAGTCCAATCATAACCTGTCTAGCAATGTTGGCTTTTCTGTGCGCAGGATGCTGCTTGCCAATCGTCAAAGTCTCAGGTATGGTAGGCTTCAATCGGTAGTACCCATAGCCGAGGGCTACCTCTTCAACCAAGTCCACTTCGTGCAGAATGTCGATTCGATAAGGTGGAACAACTACTTCAACAAGCCCGTTCTTCACTGTCCTTGCGTCTAGTCTACATTTCCCTAAGCTCTCTAACACTTCAGCATCTGAAAGCTTGAGCCCCAACAACTCATTCGCATAGCTTGTTCCAAGTTGCATTTTCTGCGGCGTCAAATCAGGCGAAACAACTTTACGATCAGGATACTTCACATGGACTTCTTCTAAGGTGCCGCCCATGTCGGCAAGCGCTGTAGCCAAAACGTTGAGGCTTTTTCCAACAGCCGCGTAGTCTGTGCCTGTCACATCCAGAAACAGGTTTGTAGTTTTGCTGCTCACTCGCGTTAACTCGCCGTTGATGATAGGCGGCATTGAGAGAACCTTGCCGTCCCTGTCAAATAGCAGTGGATATTTTGCTGCCCAGTCAACCAAATGCTTGTAAGCCACGCCTTTCTCGTGTTTCTCCAAGATCTCCCTTAGGCTCATCTCTTCTGTTCTGTCAAGGGGAACAAACTTCACCTTGTCTGGTTCCGCAGCAGTAAACGTAAACGGCGGTGAGACAACATCCAAGTTGTGGACACCGATGGAGGCTTTCTTTCGGTCTCTGCCAATGCCCCAGTGCAGGTCTTCTTGCATTTCCATCAAGTCAGCGATTGCTTCTTCATCCAACTTCATGTTACGCACAACAGCCGCTAGCATGTAGGGTCTCACTTTCGAAACAGCTTTCGTGATTTTCAACACAGTTTTTCCATCTTTGATTTCATAACGTGGCAGTCCTTTCTCCCATCCCATTAATCCACGGAAAGCTCGAGCTACTCCACCATAACTACACAGGTCGACTCTGTTGGGGTTAAACTCCACCTTCACGTAGTCTGAGCCTACGTCTTCTAAGTCGAAGCCAAGCCAAGGCAGCCACTCAGCCATCTTGTCAACAGTGAGTCCTCTGCCAACAAACCTGCTGAATCGCGCTCTTTGCAGCGTGATTACTGGCACAGCGGCATCCTCCTGATCCAACTTAAACGATTACCATATAGCAACCGTATGTCGTCTACGCCTAACTCAAGCATTGCCAGTCGCTCTAAGCCGCCTCCCCACGCAAGCACAGGATATTTGATGCCCATCGGCGCCAATACTTCAGGTCGGAACATGCCCATGCCGCACAACTCAATCCAACGCTTTAGCTTAGGAACGTAGACCGTAGCCTCGGCTGAAGGTTCCGTGTAAGGGAAGTAACAAGGCCAGAAGCGTACTTTCCTCAACCCGAATCGTGCGTAGAAAGCCTTCAAAGTGCCCATGAGATCGCGCAGAGTCACACCTTTGTCGACGACTATGCCTTCTATCTGGTAGAATTCAGCTGCATTCTTGTACGTGACCTGCTCGTTTCGGTAGACTCTGTCCACTGAGAATACTTTGATAGGTGGTTTCTTATGCTTGAACAGATATTTGATGGTTTCAGCCGTGGTATGTGTCCGCATAACTAGTCTTTTAGCTTCATCAGGACTCCACTTGTATCCCCAGCCTTTCGAGTTAGTGATCCATCCGTTTTCGTGGGTCTTCGCAACGGCATCAACCACACTTTTCTTTGGCAAAGCGCCTGCATTGGGATTCGCTAAGTAGAATGTGTCCATCATCTCCCGGGCTGGATGATCCTGCGGCTGGAACAAGGCGTCGAAGTTCCAGAAGGCTGTCTCTACAAGCGGTCCTCTGATTTCGGTGAAACCCATCTCTAGAAAAATTTCACGCGCACGCTGAACCACCTGCTGTAAAGGATGAAGCTTAGCTGGATAGAATTCTGGCCCCGCCGCAGTTACGTCGAACTTCCTCAGTCTGACTTCTCGCCACTTCCCGCCTATTATGAGTTCAGGCGTGAGTTGGCTCACTTCTGAAGCGATTTCGAGTCCCTTTCTTACCAATTGCCAGCCAGCGTTGGTGAGTTCGAGTTCGCGGACAGTTTTATCAGCAACTTCTAGGAGTTTACGTCCTTTCAAGATCGCAACAGCGTCCTGCAGATCTTTGC
>CAYLSJ010000102.1:0-4826 GCA_964386655.1 uncultured Candidatus Bathyarchaeia archaeon
TATGGGATAGCGGCTTACGGCATAATTGGAATACAATGGGGTTTGGTTCAGAACGTTGCCATAAGTTGGTTGACATCACCGTTGCTAGCTGCATTCGCGGCTTTTTTGTTCTACAAGCTTGTGGCGATTGCAACTGCAAAATATGATGGTATCAAAAGAGGCTTGCCGTCTTTGCTCAAGCTTGCACTTTGTTACTCAGCATACGCGTTTGGAACAAATGACATAGCAAATGCGACAGGCGTGTATGTCACTGTTGCTATGGTGGTCCTGGGACGCCCTCCAGAATACAGTGTTATGCTATTGCTCGCTGTCCTTGGAAGCTTAGGTATAGCTGTAGGTGGATTTTTGCTTGGACCCAAAGTTATAGAAACCGTGGCCTTTAGAATTACACGGCTTAATCCAGCTACAGGCACAGCCGCTGAAATCGCCAACGCTTTAGTAGTTCATTTGTTTACAATAGTCCCATATGCGCTGCTAGGCTACGGGATGCCTATATCAACATCTTTGGCAAGCGTAGGCGCTCTTGTTGGTGTGGGTTTAGCCAGCTATGGCTCTTCTGGAATTAATAGGAGAACCGTGACCGTGTTGTTTTCAAGTTGGGTGGCAACGGTTTTGTTTACCGCAGTCTTAACCTATTTTTTGTATTCGATTATGGTTCCTTTCATAGGACCGATAATTGAGCCGAAGCTGTGATTATTATCATTATAGCGTAAGAGCTATTTAGGAAAGGTACTGAGTTAGCATGTGTTTAGGTGCGTATCTTGTTTAAAGGCAACCCTAGCATATGGATTGGAAAGCAGAGGGAAAAAGACATTCTGAGGCTTTCTGAGAAACATCTGCGGAAAATCATCAGTTTGGCAATTGCGCTGAAGGATTTTATACAAGCCTTTTCAGCAGGCAGCACAGAGAGTATGGAGAAAATATTTAAGGAGATTTTTAGGCTAGAGCGCGAAGCTGATGATGAGAAGGAGAACATCATCGTTGAGCTTTCGAAGGGGCCTTTTCATCCGATGGACAGAGAAGACATCATACGGCTCGTGCTAACTGTGGACGATGTAGCCGCCAACATTAAAGCAGCGTCAACAAAACTTCTGTACGTGAATCCAGTGAATGTACCTGACAACGTGAGAAAGGATATGGCTGAGCTCGTAAACATGGTTTATGGCATAGTAATGAGCTTCGGAGACGCTCTTCAAGGGCTTATTGTAGGTTCAAAAGATGTTCTGAAACTGGCAGAAAACGTTGAGAGAAAGGAAGAAGCCATAGACGAGTTCCGAGTTGTACTCATGGCGAGAATTTTAGAGTGGGGCGAGCAATCTCAGCGCATAAGCGCATTGCTGATGTTGAAAGAAGCCGTTGAAAATCTAGAGAGCGCATCTGACTGCACAGAGGATGCTGCAAACATCATAAGGGGAATTATCGCAGTGGGCAGCTAGGGAATGGCTGGCTAGCTTGCAAACGGAAAAGAAGGAACTCTAGGAATCCACGTGTCATTTTCGGCTCTGAGCAAAAGAACCTGGCAAGAAAAGCTGATGAACCGGAGAACATTGTTGATGACGAATATTTAAAGGCAAAAACGTTGTTTTCCAAATACTCCAAAAAGCTAACTACATAATTCTCTTGCATGCGTTTTCAATGTGAACCCATAGTTACTGATAGCTTTGTGACTTATGAGTGAGTCTGCAATAAGGTCGTAGCGCGCGAGTGTGCGTTGCCTGATGTTAGCTTGAAAGGCGCATCTTTTGAGGAAGAAGTGCATGCTACTCTTAACGTAACGCTAAAATGGTGTCTTATGCATTTGGTGAGGTGACATGAAATCCAGATTGTTTAGATTCGAGGAGAAGCAACTCTGCTCGCTGCGCAAACTGGTAGTGGTTGGTGACGTGCACGGCGATTGCAATACTCTTCCTTCTGTGCTTAAAATAGCTGATCCAGCTAAGGATGGGATGATCTTTCTAGGCGATTATGCGGATCGAGGAGAGTGTGGAGTCGAAGTTATAGATAATGTGAGGTCTTTGAGGAATAGCCACCCGAAGAACGTCTTATTGTTGAAAGGGAATCACGAGGATTACACGGAATCAGGCAAGCCCAGATTTCATCCTTGCACCTTGATTGATGAAGCAGTAGGCAAGAAAGGAAACTGGCAAAGCTACTTTGTCAACGAATTCAAACCGTTCGCAAATAGTCTTTGTCTCGCTGCTATTATTCCGGATGAAATGCTTTTTGTTCACGGCGGGGTTTCCAGCAGGATAACGAGCCTAAACGATCTGAGGCATCCGCAGCGCGAGATAGAGGAGGACGTCCTATGGTCAGACCCCGTTGAGGGTTCTGGAGAGTATCCTAATAGTAGAGGTGCGGGCGTTGAATTTGGAGCAGATGTTACGGCCAAGGTCTGTGAGCTGCTTGGAGTGAAAAGGATTGTGAGA
Source organism: uncultured Candidatus Bathyarchaeia archaeon (assembly GCA_964386655.1). Classification (GTDB taxonomy): domain Archaea; phylum Thermoproteota; class Bathyarchaeia; order Bathyarchaeales; family Bathyarchaeaceae; genus DATETJ01. Next base: position 2,427 of record CAYLSJ010000102.1, read on the forward strand.
AGTCATGAACCAGCTAGGGCACTGGCAGGACCTGTCTTTTCGCATGATGGCAAGGTCGTGACGATAAGTTCTACGAGTGTTTACGGCGGCAACCCGTTTGTACTCATCATTGACCCGAATGACCCGTCTGAGATCTCACATTGCTTCTTATAGACATGAGCATTGAAGCCACCTAAGAATGCGTAGCTCGCTTTTTGCATTTTTGCGCCGCATGGCTACTACATTTTGGGGGGTAGCCGCTTAAGCTGAGAATCTCTGCAAGGCCCTCTTTCGAAGACTGTCAGTAGCTTTGTTCACGTCAGAAATAGACACATTCATACCTCAAACAAGAGTGACGATTACTGGCAGTGCATCTAGGAGAAAATGGATGAGCACTGGACCAACAATATTTCTGCTTCGTGCACGAACGTAAGCTATGCTCAAGACTACAGATATTGGGAAAACATTGCCTCCTAAGAGAACCACAACAAGCAGCATTGAAAACCTAGACCCGGCAAGATAAGAGGGCAGATGCCAAACTGTGAACAAGAATGAACTCAGAAGAACCGCAGGCAAGGCTTTCCTAAGGCTGGAAGGATGCTCAGGCATAAGCCTGTCAAGCATGTAACCTCTTGCAAAGGCTTCTTCAACAACAGCAACAGGAAAGAAAGCGTGCACAATCAAATAACAGCTATACCATAATGGAAACTGACCGTTACTCGAAGCGAAGGCGCTTAAAGATTGAGCAGGCAGTAGAAAGCTGGCAAGCCACATCGATATCAGACCGATAGCAACAAAAACTGGAAACAAAACCAAACTCCATACCACACTCTTGACTATCCCTTCTCGTCTAAACCCTAAACTAGAAAAGAGGCCCCTCAAAGACCGCTGCCTCTCCCATGCAATCAAGAAAGCAACGAGAAAAGCAAGTAGCACACCATAGACTTCAGCCGACTCAATCACTAGACTCTCAATACTAAAAGTAGTGAAGAACCCAAGCCAGCGACGCACAGCCACATACAGCGTCAAATACAGCGTAAAGAAAAGCCACACAATAAGAGGTCCTTTAATCTCTCCAAAATTCTTAGGCATCACTTACTCCTTTCCAACAGCGGTTTTGCTCAGGTCTTTGCTGCTTCGCTTTATACACGCAATATATTTTTAACATGTTCGCACTGGGTTCATTCGGTGCATTAGATATAGGAAATGTTTAGTTTAACATTAAATCATGATTTAGCAACTGAGCGGGCTGGTAGTTCAGTTTGGTATGAACGCGTGACTTGCACTCAGAAGGTCGCGTGTCCAGATCGTGCTTGGGTTCCTCAAACCATTTTAACGGCTTTTGCTTTTATTAGAGGTATGCAGGGACATGGTGTCTGGGGTGACCGGGGCCTACGTCAAGGCAGTTGAGCAGCTGAGAAATAGATTGGTAGTTGAGCTCGGAGACAAGATAGAGTCTATAGTCCTCTACGGCTCAGTTGCCAAGAAAAAGGCTGGTGAAGAAAGCGACCTTGACATCTTGATAGTTGCACGAGATGATGAAAGAGGTCTTTATGATAAAATCTCAAGAATAAGAACACAAGTAGACCTGGAAAACAACACACTCACAGCTCTATTGTATGTGACCAGTGCAGAGCTTGAGCGCTACGCCAAACTTAGTTCTCCGTTCATTAAAAGCGTGTCTGAGGAGGGTGTGATTCTCTTTGACAGAGGAGCCTTCGAGAAGCTTCGTGGAAGCCTCATTGAAAAGAGCTGAAAAAGCCCTGAAATCAGCTAGACTTCTTGAAGAAAACGGAGAGTTAGAGGATGCTGCTTCAAGAGTCTACTATGTTATGTTCTATGCCACGAGAGCCCTCCTTTTCAGTAAGGGTATGACCGCTGAGACTCACAAAGGAGCCATATCTCTTTTCGGCGAAAAGATAGTTAAGCAAGGCATCATGAGTGAGGAATACGCCGACATGCTCAGAAAAGCCTTCGACTTAAGACAAAAAAGCGACTACGAGATATATGCAGAAACCAGCGCGGAGCTAGTGAAAGAAATAATCAAGAATGCTGAGCAGTTCATAGAAAGAGTGAAGGAACTAGCCGCACCTTAAATCCAAGGCAGCCGATTCCACCTGTTGAAAAGGTTTATTTTGAGATCAAATCATGATTCAGCAACTAAGCGGGCTGGTAGTTCAGTTTGGTATGAACGCCTGACTTGCACTCAGGAGGTCGGGGGTTCAAATCCCCCCCAGTCCACTACTACATCGCTGCTGATGTTCAGATTCTCGGTATATCAGAGGTTATGGGGAGTTCTGATTTTCATTCTTCAGCTGGTCCTTTAATCCAGCCTTTGATTCCGAGTGCTTTTTTAGGCTTGCGTGCTTCTCTTCCGTTTGTCACAGAGCGTAGTGTGATTCCCCAACAGCTGTAGTTCCA
>CAYLSJ010000103.1:0-4821 GCA_964386655.1 uncultured Candidatus Bathyarchaeia archaeon
ATGAAAGGGCATTTGTGGCCACTGCAATCAATAGGTCCAATAAGCATTCCTGTTCCAACGGGCACAACCAAAGCGATAATTGAACTCTGGTGGGTACACGGTTGGGACACATATCCAACAGCGGACCTAGACCTCACCATATTCTGGAACGGTGCATTCGATTACAGGGCTTCGACATCGAACTCCCCAGAAAGAGCAGTCTTGATAGGACCAACAGGCAATATCCTCTTAACGATCAGCGCATATGAATTGCACACCGGACGCGAACCCTTCGAACTAAGAATAACATTCGTTTGACAGCTTAGCCAGAAAGTAATCCTATCTCCCTTCTTTTTTTGGTTACTTGTCATCTGATGTTATATGACAGCTCATTGCGCTCTTTGGACGTTTATCCATAGTTTTCGCTAAGGTCTGAGAGGTCAGTTGTGTCAACCTTGTTGTCATTGTTAAAGTCGCAGTAAAGGTTCCAGTTAGATTTCCATGGGTCAGATCCGAAAGCCTTGCCTATCTCAAGAAGATCAATGATGTCAACCTTTCCATCGCCTTGAACATCGCCCAGAATCGTTACTCTGACCTTGCCATCGACAAATGAATTATCAGTCAAGTCTGTTTCACCCCCAACTGGTCTCGCATAGGCGCTGATAGTATAATTGCCCTTCGTAAAACCAAAGGTATTCCAAGTGAAAGCTATAGTCGCTATTTCCGCACTTGCCAACTCGATAGGCGATTCATCGACTAGAGTTGCGTTGGCGTATACAGAAATAACGGTGGTCTCACCCTCAGTGCAGGTCCCTTGGTTTTCGATGGTTACATTGATTGATATTGAGCTTCCCATACATACCAGATTTCTTGAAGGCAGAACACTAATGATGGCAATGTCATGTTCTTCTTCTGGAGGTCGCGGAGTGTATGGTGGAACTTTTGTGACCCAGAAATCGGCGAATCCTTCGCCAAAAGACTCTGTGCTTCCAGCGAGGATGTATCCTCCGTCGCTAGTCTGTTGAACAGAGTACGCTTTCTCATCAGCGCTTCCACCGTTTGCTTGGTTCCATCGCATGACTCCGGTAGCATCTGTTTTGACCCACCAAAAATCCGATCCACCTAACCCGTAAGACGTAGTCGCCCCTGCGATTACGTATCCTCCGTCACTGGTTTGCTTAACTGAATAAGCTTCCTCATCAGATATTCCACCATAGGTTTGGCTCCAAAGTTGATTGCCCAAGCCATCAGTCTTGATCAACCAAAAATCGCTGCCGCCAGCGCCAAACGAGCTAGTCCACCCAGCTATTATGTAGTCTCCGTCGATGGTTTGTAGAATGGAGCGACCTGTATCGTAACTGTTTCCTCCATACGTCTTGTTCCATTGAGCAGTTCCCATCATGTCAGTTTTGACCAGCCAGAGGTTCGAGCCTCCAGCACCGTAAGAGGTAGTGTTGCCAGCCAATGCGTATCCTCCGTCACTCGTTTGAAAGACAGAAAAAGCAAGGTCTAAGCCTGTGCCTCCATAGGTTCCGGTCCACTGCACGATTCCACCTGCATCAGTCTTAACCAACCAAAAGTCGCTGTTGCCAACGCCAGATGAATCTGTATAGCCTGCTGCTATGTATCCTCCGTCGTTGGTTTGTCGAACACAGAACGCACACTCATCGTGACTTCCACCATATGTTTTGTTCCATTGCATGTCTCCATTCGCATAAGTCTTAATCAGCCAAAAATCAGACAGTCCCGCAGTACCAGACTCTGTACTTCCGGCTATTATGTATCCTCCGTCGCTCGTTTGCTGGACCGAATACGCTTCATCTTTACTTACTCCTCCATACGTTTTGTTCCATTGCATAGCTCCGCTTGAATTGGTTCTTACGAGCCAAAAATCAGGTAGACCAGCGCCAAAGGACATAGTCCATCCAGCTATTATGTATCCCCCATCGCTTGTCTGCTGTACAGAATGAGCCTCATCATTATTGGACCCGCCAAATGTCATATTCCAAATGCTCGGAGCCCCGTCTCCATGAATTGTTTCAAAGTCAAACGATGAGACTAATATGCCAACTAGTAGCAGTTTCAGCACAATCACTGAAATAGCCTTTCTTCCTCTCGTCCTCAAGTCTTTTCTTACTCGAGTAGGAATTATAATCATATTGGAGATTTATTGGTTATGAAAATATCTTCGATACAGTTGTTCTAATGCCAAACATGTAGCGCCTCACAATTTGCTGAATCTCGCGTGCACATGTTAGAATTAGCTATACAACCGTGTTAGCAAGGTTTTTAGGCTAAACACCAAGAACACTGCAACGGGCCTCCACAAAGGCTTAACATTCGCACGAAGATGGACCGCCAAGTCTGCGTAAAATCCTGCTAACACTCATATGTTGTTCAAAAATCGCGTGGAGGTCCTCTTAGCAGCTACATTGTGAGAGACTCCGCTAGCGCCTCGAGCGTTACTGTTGCCCAACAAGTATCCATGTTCTGAGACAGCTACGGGAGTCAAAGGTATTAAGGCAGAATTTCCTAAGGAATAATCTTAGGGAAAAACCTCCAATGCCCAAGAACGCTGATGCCGTTAGCACGCTTCAGACGTTCAAAGCAGTAGCGGACAATCCGTTCACAAGAAGTGTCCTGAAGACACTGTCCAAACACTGCAATAGAGACAAGGCGAATAGGCTTGAGGTAGCCCTTGAACTATATGTTGGAATCCGAGAAAACGCTTGCATCTCATGCAAGGCATCACGGAAATTGTTGTCACCTATTCTGAGTGTGGCTTGCCGCGCCTTCGGACTGACTCAGGGCCAATTGAAAGAAAGGTTTCGTGATCCATATTGGCGTCTTGGTTTGGTCAATGTGATAAAAGGTATAGCTTGGTTTGGTGTTAAGCGTCCGTACATTCCAGGAGCCCCTTTTCAAGTCGTCTGGAACATAACCCGAGCCTGCAACCTGAAATGTGTGCACTGTTATGAGAGTGCCGGCGCAAAAGGTTCAGATGAATTGAGCACAGAGAAAGCCATTGAGGGCATTGACATTCTCGCAGACGCAGGCGTACTTATTCTAGCTTTCTCAGGTGGAGAGCCAACAATTAGACCTGATATCCTTCAGCTTGTCAAACACTCTTCCGACCGAGGAATGTTTACGGCTGTGGCTACAAACGCTCTAGCTTTCGCGCAGCGCAGAAAGGTTCAGAAATTCAAGAAGGCTGGACTGAAATTCGCTCAGATAAGCCTTGACGGCGTCAACCCAGAAACACATGACACATTCAGAGGGGTGCCTGGAGTCTTCGGGAAGACTGTGCAGGGCATAAAAAACTGCGTGGCTGAAGGCTTGTTCGTGGAAATTGCGGCAACAGCGACACGACACAATCTCAAGGAAATTCCAGCCTTGATAGATTTTGCTGCCAAACTTGGAGTCAACTGGTTCATGCTATATAATTTCATCCCAACAGGACGCGGAATGGATATTGCTGAGACAGACTTGACACCTGATGAACGTGAGGATGTCTTGAAACTGTGCTGGAACCAGATGAAAATAGCAGGCGTTGACGTTCTCTCTACAGCACCACAATACGCAAGGATAGCGCAAGAAATCGAAATCGAACCTGCTCTAAGCGGCGATGCCCAAAAGCTGGAAAACCAAAGCGACACCAACGTGATGCCTACACACTTCTACAATCCGAAACTATCTGGTCAACTGCGACAGCTCGCTGATTTCATAGGAGGTTGCGGTGCCGGTCGTTTCTACATTTGTCTTGAGCCCAACGGCGACATTTACCCATGCGTTTTCTTCCCACATGAAGAAGCCACAAAGGTAGGCAACCTATTCAAGGATGATTTTGAACAGATTTGGAGGCACTCTAAGCTCTTTTGGGACATTAGAGACAAAGACAAGCTGAGAGACAACTGTGGAAGCTGCCAATACCGCTACACTTGCGGTGGTTGCAGAGCCAGAGCCTACAATTACTTCAAAGATGTCTTCGCACCAGACCCAGGCTGTGTACTAAACAAAGAAGCCTGGGAAAGAATTGTGCTGAATCAGAGAACCCGCAGATGAGAGGCTACGAAGCCAGATAATTGCTAACAGGTTCCATCCATTCGATTTCTTTCAGAGGAATCTTGCTTATCCTTCCTTTGATCGATGCAGCGAAGTGTAAGACACTTCGGTTTGGTTCGAAGCCGTATAGACTGCGTCCAGCGTTCTTGACGAGCACATTGATGATTACTGAGCCGTCTTTCAGGTGAAGATTCACTTTGCGCCCTATGTGCGATCGTGCCACGTTCAAGTCGATGTTGTGCATTATTGTTGTCCCCATTCAATGTCTTTTTCTGCTATTTCACTCCAGCAGTGGCGGCAGATCGGCAGAACTTGGTCTTTGTATTGAATGTAGACTTCTATGTTGGTGTTGCTGCACTTCCCATTCCACGGGTTCTTGCACGATTCAGCCATGTGAAAGATCATCCTCTGATTGTGCGTTCCAGTGTTTAGAGCGGATTTAAGACCTCTTGCCAAACAACAAGTCATGAGGTTGAGAGACCAGAGTGAAAGTGAAGCTTTACTCGTATCTTTGCCTTCGCCAAGTGTTGTAGGGGCATTGGCGCCAGCAGTAGAAGCTTCCCTTCATAGTGCAGCTTCTACACTCTGCGTTGTTGAAGGGTCTGGGTCTCGGTCGCCTCTTAGCGCGCTCAGCCAAGGAAGTTTCACTCTTCCAATGCAAGAAGGATTTGACTGGCTAATAAATCGTTAACTTAGAAAACCTCAAAAACACTGACTCACACTTCCAACTTGTGGAGAAACAGAAGAATGATTGAGTCTTACAGCTTTGGTCAGATCAAG
>CAYLSJ010000104.1:0-4800 GCA_964386655.1 uncultured Candidatus Bathyarchaeia archaeon
AGTACCTCACCCCGGCCACTTTTTTACTGACTCCGACCACTTTTGAGATGTCAATCATCGTTTATTTGTGTTTTCTAGCATAGCGTATGTTGCCTACCAGATTTCGCCTTTGATTATGGTTGATTGAAGAGCTCCAAGGCTTTCTGCGGGCTGAGAAAACGACTATAACTAAGCTATGTTTCGCCTTGATACGTCTGGGCGTAGGGCTTCCTCTGTGTGATTCACATTATGGAGAAGAGCCCTTTAGAAGCTGATTATTTTTGCGAGTAATACATAAGCCCAGATCAGTGTTATCCCGATGACTCCATATTTTCTCGTAGTCTTCTGCATGTTAATGACGTTTCTTGTCGACGGATTCTTCAGCAAATCCGCATACCGGATGGCAATAGGTATGGAAAGGGGGAAGACTACGAAAAACAAGAGCAAATGCCTGTATGGGAGTAAGCCAAAAGCCGCATAGACGAAAGGCGAGAAACTTGCTACCAGAAACATGAACCCAGCGACAATGACACCTCTCTTCATTCCATACCTGACAACAAAAGTGTGAACCCCAGTCTTACGGTCTGCCTCATAGTCCCCAACTGCTTGAACAATGTGGCCACCGCACTGGATCAACGTCAAGGGCATGGCACCAAGCATGATTAACGAAACACTGGAGATGACGTTGTCACTGAATCCCCCTCCAATTAAGAATGGCAGAAAGCCAGCGCCTATGCCTGAAATCACGAAGTCAACGATTGGCACGCTCTTCAATCTGAACGGAGGAGTGGAATAAGCAGTCCATAATCCTAAATAGACAATGAACAATGGGAGAACCTGGACGTTAGCCATGAACACCAAGACTAAACCTGAGATGACTAGCAAGAAAGAGAAGACCAACGTTCTTCTCGGTGTTAGTCGACCAGAGGCAACAGGCAGATTTGACTTGACTTCATTCTCTCGATCTGCTTCACGGTCAAAATACTGATTCAAGACGAAGACACTTGCCGTAACAAGTGAGAAAGCAAAGAGAATTATGGCGCTGACCTCAAAGGGAGGCTTTCCAAAGAGAACACTCCCAAAACCAAAATTGAAAACCCAGCCAAGCCAGCTCTCGACCCTTGCAGCCTCAAAGTATTGAAACAACTTATTCCTTCCAGAAAGGAGGTTAAAATCTGCAGAATTTAAGAGTTTGCACCGCTTGCCCAAGCAACTGGGCTTTCGCTCAAGGCTTGAGAGCTCGCATCATTTGATTGAGATACGAGGGCAATCTAGCAAAGAAGCTGTTAGTAACTGTACCAAGCTGAAGTTAATAACGCATGAGCAGAAACCCAGCCAACCGTTCCAAGAAACTGCGAAGCCAAACGCCAAGTCAAAGCTTACAGGCGGTCAGTAAAAGTCTTTTAACATACTCCTAGAAATATCATTCTGATGACTTCCATGTCGGAATCAAAGTCTTCTCCAGACTTAGGGCAGATTGAATCGGAGTTGAAGGGCAAGACACTTCAGATCTACTGGTACATGCTGCGATCTCCAGGCTCACATGTGGGCGTACGCGAAATCCAACGTGCATTACGCCTTTCCAGCCCTAGCGTGGCAGCACATCACTTGGAAAAGCTGGTTTCACTTAACTTGGTTGACAAAAGCCGCATAGGTGAATACTACATTACACAGGAAGTGAAAGTAGGTATCTTACGGTTCTTCACGAGGCTGGGGCGCTTCCTGATCCCTCGATATCTTTTCTACTCTGTCTGGTTCACCACAATGTTCATCGTCTACTTAGCGTTCTACAGACCTGACGGAAGTCTGCACAGCTTGGTCGCCATCATATTCGGGGCGTCAGCTATGATCATACTATGGCTGGAGACAGGGCGACTGTGGAGGCAGAAACCGTTCTAACCCTTAGACAACGGTGTTCTAAAACATGGCTTTAAAAGAAGCGTGCAGCAACCTATTCAATATGGATAAGGCAGACGTAAAATGAACAAGAAACCAGCAATCTACGTTGCTACAGCCGTCTTGTTAGGCTTTGCCATAATGATGCTGCCACAACGAATGCAGCTGCTGCTGCCAACCGTTCAGCCGGGTGAAGGCGATTACACAGGCACCCTTTTACCATACAGTGCACGCATGTCGGAAGGTGATGGTAAGAACGTCCCGGACTTTCTTGGATTTGCCAGTCAGCCGTCGAATCTGCTGCCTTCCAGCCTCATTCTCTTCTTCGGGTTAGCTGTAGCTTTATGCGTCTACGTAGCACTGAAGAAGTGGCTTGCCTGAATTCCTTTTTCCATGGGTTTTCCATTCTTCAAGCTGGGCTCTAGGCTTAGTTATGCTGGCGAAACATCTAAAGTATTATATATGAATATTAGCTAAACTCTCGGCTTTGAAAAAGGGATAAGAGAAAATGAAGAAGACATCAATGTTAGCCGCATTCGTGATAGTGTTAGGCTTAGCTTCAGCGTTTATGGTGAGATCTGCATTCGCAGGCATCGAATCTGCTGCTTGGCTTGGAAGCTTCTACAGCTGGGGAACTGACCTCTACTATGGCAAGAGCGTCTACGGCTACGAAGAAAACTCCACTGCCACAATGCTAGTAGAAGTCAAGAACCACCTCGCCCTGCAAATGAATGTATCAGCCGTGATGGTCGGCTTTGACTGGAACACAAACTACACTACATCTTATTCCCCTCCAGAGACACTAAAATCAGGAGAGACCCGCTTCCTCACCTTCGGATTCCAAGTGCCACCAACTAGCACAGCCTCAAACCTATACCTACATACCTATACGGTCTACGTCAAATACGTAAACTCGACTGGCGGACTCATAGACACAATGACGAAGCCATACACCGATAGGCTATTCGCTGTTTACTCAAAGGATCAAGCCAAAGCTCGAGAATCAAAAGAGATCATGTCTGGCATAAGCGCGCCATTCTTCGGTTTCAACAGCACAACTGCGAATTTACTTTGGATGCAAGCAGACAACGAGACAGAAATCGCCGACACATTGTATAAGCAAGGAGACTTCGCAGAAGCCAAAGCACACTATGCCTTAGCACTCAACTACATGAACCAAGCATATAGTACTGAACGAACAAGCACAGGTGGAGTTCAAGATGCTCAGCTAACTCTGCTTAGCGCTCAGGCGGATAGCTTCAAGGCTCAGGCTGCCTACTTTAACGGCTTGTCTAACATGTGGGTTCTAATCGGTGTTGCAGCCGTTCTCTTTGCTATCGGTTACATAATTCGAGGACTTGGTTCGCTGCGAAAGCCTGTGGTTGCAGCCTCATAAACCCCTTTTTTTGTTTTTTGTACGCTCTGTCTTACTAGCCCAAGGATTTGCGAGCAAAGGTTATGTATCCCGTATGCCCTGTCATGAGAGTTTCTGGACGAGTCTTACCTCTCTCAGTCTGCATCCGGCGCATTATGCATTCAACAGTGTGAATGTCTATGAAATGGGCTTGTTGAAGCGCTTCGACTGTTTTCACAGCTTGGTCAATAGTTGGGCTAAACGAGACAAGTGTGCCGCTGCCCTTGAGCGCTGAAAAAGCGTGAGGTATGACAAGCCATGGTGTAGCCAAGTCAAGCACAACCGCGTCTATTCCGCTTTCATCTATGCCCGTGGTGATGTCTTTGTTCTTGAGTTCCACATAATCGAGAAGGTTGGCTCGGCTGAGGTTTTTTCTAGCAGTCTCTAAGAACTCAGGTCGAACTTCGTAGCTGTACACCTTGCCATCAAGCTTAACATAGTGGGCTAAAGCTGTCGTCAATGCTCCAGCACCTGTCCCAGCTTCCACCACTCTGCTGCCCGGTCCAATGCCGCTGAACATGACGATCAAGGCAACATCCTTTGGATAGCTTATCTGTGTTCTGCGTTGAGCCTTGAACACGAAATCGCTGAGCAATGGCTTCAATGCCACAAACTCTACGCCAAGACTACTTGTGAGACGAGTTCCGTATTCCTTGCCAATCAAAGAGTCGAGTTGAATGTAGCCTTTGTGCGTGTGAAAGCTCTTACCTTTCTCAACTTGGATGAGATAGGTTCGCTTCGAGTCATAATAGAGCAGGACTAGGTTGCCTTCGTTGATTATGTCGGTCATGAGGCTCGATCCGTTTCATCTATCAAGGAGAGTATTTGAAAGGATGCTTAGCCCGCTCCTTATTCTCCAGAATCTCCTGCATTGTAGGACGGTTTTCAATGGCTTTGCGAATGGCGTGACGCATAGCCTTGTAATTGTTGATGTAAACGCGCTGACGGTCAACTGCTGTAGGATGAACGAATACTCCAGCGATAATCATGAGGTCATCGACGGTAGCTTTGGGTATGGTTCCGTCGGCTACGCTGTCAACCACAGCCTTTGCCACAGCTGTCTGCGCTGGTCCAAAAACCATGCTTGCCTGCCTCATACTCTTGGTTGTCACTGTTGGGATGATGACAGTTGTAGGTTTAACAGCTAAGTTGGGCTCAAGTATGGCTAAGAGAGGCTCATGACCTGCAGACGGCGCTGCTTTAGCTCGAGCATAGGCTTCGCCGACTGGTCCATTTTTCTCACCGATTATCAAGTCGATGTGGGCTACTTCAGCGTCTTTTCCAGCTAATGCTTCGCCTATGCGCAGTTTGAAGTCGCTTATGGTCTGCGGAGTAATGTCTATGCTCATGAAGCGTTCTTCAAGCTTCTTCTCCGCAACTTCGAACTTCACAGGCTTAGGCGTAATCTTGCCGATTTTCTCCAAGTCAAGTCGAAGCTCTTCTCGTTCTTCGTAGCTGAGTTCTCCTCCCACGCTGAGCGGCTGCCTCACTGGACCAACTTTCATGCCCAT
>CAYLSJ010000105.1:0-4774 GCA_964386655.1 uncultured Candidatus Bathyarchaeia archaeon
ACTCAAAAACACACACAGCCACAACCCTTTAACTGCCTATCAATCATCCACTATCTCTATCATGCGCTGCCCACAACATTCAGGATACTTGTTTGAGCACGACTCACCAGGTTTGCAACACTCTTCAAACTCAGCCCTGACAGTTCGACCACACTTCTTACAACGAAACAGAGGCATAACCTACTACAATTCTTCCCTTACAGTTTAACTCTAGGTAAACGCAGCGTGTTTAGCAGTAAAAGCATCGTCACACCATCATCGCCCACAGCAACGGCAAACCACAACGGAACCAAACCCACATAGCCGAGTGCACCCAACAACAACTTAACACCCAGCGACACTGCAATATTCTGCTTAGCAATCTTTACAGCCAAACTGCTCAAGCGCCGCAAATACGGAATCTTATTCAACTCGTTCTTGACTAAGACTACGTCAGCTGACTCCAAAGCCACGTCAACACCGCCACTACCCATAGCTATGCCCACATCCGACGCTGCCAGCGCGGGAGCATCATTTATACCATCTCCAATCATAGCAATGAAGCCTCTTTCAGCCCTCAACCCGTCAACAATCTTCAACTTGTCCTCTGGAAACAGATCAGCGCGGGTTTCATCTACACCAAGCCGCTTTGACACTTCTTCAGCAATCTGCGCCTTGTCACCAGTCAAAATCACAGTATGAACACCCGAATTCTTCAACGCCTCTACAGCATCAGCAGCATCATCTCTAACCTGATCAGCCAAGCAGAATGAAGGTGGTGCACACTTGTTAATAGAAACATAAACCCTTGTATGCTTCTCATTGCCAAGCACGCTAACAGACGACATATCCACGCCTTCATCCGTCATTAAATCCGCATTGCCTACAACCACATGACAGCCACCGACATTGCCCACGATGCCTTTTCCAGCCACTTCCCTCACATCTTTAACTTCGAGCGTGTGGCACTCAAAGCCGTTCTCAGATGCTCTCTGCACAAAACCCTGAGCCAACGGATGATTAGAATACTGCTCCAAAGCAGCAGCATACATGAGCGCCCTTTGATCATTCGCTTCATTCATGCAATTGACCTCCCGAACAGCAGGCTGACCCAACGTCAATGTGCCAGTCTTGTCAAACACAACAGTCCTAACCCGAGCCATCTTCTCAACGAAAAAGCCACCCTTAATGATTACACCTTTTCGAGCAGCTGATGCTATAGCTGCGAAAAAAGTTGCAGGCACAGACAACACAAACGCACTGGGACATGAGACCACAAGCAGTATAAGAGAACGGTAGATCCAAACCTGAGACGAACCACCCGCAACGAAGGGCATGCCAAAACCCACAAACACCGCCAAAAAAACAATAATAGGCACATAAAACCGTGCAAACCTATCAACAAGCCGCTCCATAGACGCCTTTCTCTTCCTCGCTTCCATCATCAATCGGGCAATTCTCGAAACCAGTGTTTCATTAACTTCTTTGGCTACTTGAACAGTCAGCACGCCCTCGGCGTTCAGAGTACCAGCGAAAACAGCGTCACCCTCATTCTTACAGATAGGAGCCGACTCCCCAGTCACTAGAGACTGGTCCACCGATGACACTCCAGCCATGACAACGCCGTCTAGTGGAATCCTCTCACCAGCCCTAACCAAAATGATCTCACCGACTTTGACTTGCTTCACGTCTACCATTCTTTCAACGCCATCCTCTGCAACACGCGCGTTCTCAGGCATGTAAGCCGACAGCTTCTCCACAGCTCTCCGCGCTCTATCTTCAATATAATGCTCAGAATACTCCGCTAAAGAGTAAAGCAGCAACACAGTAGCAGCTTCAAAAAGATAACCCAGATAAACAGCGCCTAAAGCAGCAGCGGACATCAAGAACTCAACCGAAAAGCGCCTATCAACAAGCAATTCTTTGAGCCCAACATATCCAACGTAAACCGCCACAGAGACAACAACAACGTGATAGACTAGTGCTGAAACCGATGCAGACTGACTTGTCAGCGGCAGACTGAAACCTAAAGAAACTCCAGTTGCCAACCAATCCAACAATGACGAAACAACAATTGTCACAGCTAACGAGGCAGCTAGATAAAGCCACAGCCTATGCTCCTCATGCTCAGACTCGCCTTCTTCAGCAGCTGCACTTGATGCCTTCAGCGCCATCAACATCAAACAACATGTTGTTGAGAAATGATATTAACTTAGTGCTAACTATGACGCAAGAGATATTAATTAAATAATATAAGCACATACATAGGTTAATACCGAGGCTTCACAGCATGACCGTAATAAGCATAACATTGCCAGGCGACCTTCTCAGAAAATTTGATCAGTTCATCAAGACTCGAGGATACTACAGCAGATCAGAAGCTTTCCGCGACGCAGTCAGAAACCTGATCACTGAAGCAGAGCTCTCCAAACTCGAAACAGGAACCGTAGCTTCCACGATGATGATCACCTGCGACTACGCACGCAGAGACGTAGACCTACGTATGAGCGAAGTCAGACATGAATTCGACGACATCGTGGTAGAAAACTTTCATAGACACATAGACCAGCAATACTGCCTTGAAGTCTTCATAGCCGAAGGGAACTATGCACGAGTACTGGAGTTAATTGGAAGAATCCGAGGAATGAGAGGCATACAGGAAGTGAAAGCCACGTTCATGCCATTGCGGGCTAAGACTCCTACGGATTAGGCTACCTGAAAAAAGACTTTGCCATCTCGTAAAGTTCTTGCGGCACGCTCTTTCGCTCCTTCAACGCTTCTGCTAAAGGCACAGACACAACATCACAGGCTTTGAAACTCGCCATCTCACCCCATCGTCTGTCCAAAATCAACTCCACAGACTTCGCTGCCAACCGCATAGCCAAGATCCTGTCAAAGGCTGTAGGCGAACCGCCACGCTGCAGATGCCCAAGTATAACTGACCTTGCCTCCAAGCCTATGTTCTCCTGAATCAGACCCTCCAGAACACGGCTGATTCCACCCAACCGTGGATGGCCAAACTCGTCTTTCTCCTCACTTGCCATGACAATCTGCTCCTTCTCTTTGAACACCTTGGCGCCTTCAGCCACAGCAATGATGCTGTAAGCCTTGCCATTCTTCTGGCGCTTCCTTAAGAGATCGTAAACTTGGTTCAAGCCCAAAGGAAACTCTGGAATCAGGGTCAGGTTAGCGCCACCAGCCAATCCAGCGTAAAGCGCAATCCAACCTGTGTTCCTGCCCATGACTTCTACGATGACTATTCTATGATGCGCCTCTGCTGTGGTGCGCAACCTGTCGATGGCGTCGGTGGCAATGGCAACAGCCGTGTCAAAGCCTATACTGTAATCCGTGCCAGACAAGTCATTGTCAATAGTCTTGGGAACACCTACAATAGGCATGCCCATCTCGCAGAGCCTCCGAGCCACGCCTAATGTGTCTTCTCCACCCATGACAATCAAACCGTCCAGCTTCAGCTTCCTGATGTTGCCGACAACCTTCTCCGACCCGTGTTCTATTTTAAAAGGATTAGTTCGCGAAGTATAGAGAACCACGCCTCCTCGAGAATGTATTTCCTCAACGTTGTCCGGAGTCAATGGCTGAGTGTCTAAGTCAAGGAGACCAGCCCAGCCGCTTTTAATTCCTACAGCTTCAAAGCCTAATTCGCTTGTTCTGGACACTGCTGCCTTAATTGCTGCGTTTAAACCTGGAGCGTCTCCGCCGCCCACTAAGATGCCGATTCTCATTCTGTGTTCAGCCTCGACGAAATCTTGTGACTACTGTTTCTTCTGAGGTTAGTTGCTTTCACGTTGGTTGAAAAGCTTTTCTTCAAACTGACGGTTGCAGAAACCCATTACCGACAATATTGATTCTGTGTTCTGTGAGTTTATAGGCTAATAAACGCTACATTCAGTTTGGGTGCTGCAAGTGATGATTCTGAAAGTTGAGGACATAATGATTGAAACGGTCATAACTATCGACGTCGATGCAACAGTGATGAAAACAGTCAAAGTTATGAACGATCATGAGATCGGCTGCGTGGTCGTGACAAGAAATAAGAGAGCTGTGGGCATAATCACTGAACGCGACTTGCTGAAGAGGGTCATAGGTAAAGCCAAGAATCCCTCAAAGACCAAAGCACGCGAGATCATGACAAAACCCCTCATCGCAGGATATCCCGACATGGAGCTGGAAGAGGCAACGAAGCTGATGTTTGAAAAGAAAATCAAGAAACTTCCAGTTGTTGATCACGGTAAACTTATGGGTTTGATAACTTTGACTGACGTGGCGCGGTTTCAGCCTCAGATGATTAAGATATTGAAGAAACTGTCAGATCATGTTTCTGCGCCTCAGCGTATTAAGAAAGTTATGAACTATTATGTTTGCTAGGAAAGCCCTAGGGAAAAAGAATAGAGGGTTTTACAAAGTAGGTTCCTATCTTTTCCTTGTGGCAGCTGTTGTCTTCATGCTGGCTATGAATTCAGCTATTGGTATGGCTGCCATGCTCATAATTTGCACTGTGCCTCTGCTGCCGAGTTCCATTGATACTTTGGCTATTGTCTTGTTGTCTGGTGCTTCGACTACGTTTACGAAGTCGTAGGGTCCTAGGACTACGTACTGGCTGAGCACTTTGGCGCCTAGGGCTTCGATTTCCTTGTTGACTTCTTGTATTCTTTCGGGACGTTCTTTTACGGTTCTTCTTCCTTCATCGGTTAATGTTGAGAGTAAGATGTAGGTTGGCATGTTTATGGTTCCCCAGAGTAGATGGTTAGGGTTGATTGGGCTTTTCTGTTTTTCG
>CAYLSJ010000106.1:0-4682 GCA_964386655.1 uncultured Candidatus Bathyarchaeia archaeon
TGGGAGCACCTTTTCTTCGCCGCCTTGAACGCATTGAATGCCTTCAAAGGAAAGGTCAACATCTCCAACAGCTTAGCCATTGAAACGCTACTGTATGCCTCAGCTCAGCGCCAGATTAAAGAAGCTGTCAAGCTGATGGGCATAAAGACAACAACTGACCGTGTTGTAGTCCTTGTTCTAGCAGAAAACCAGCAACAGACCTCAGCAATCTTGAACGGGGTCTCGAAGCTTCTTAAGGGTGAGCGAGACGACTCGGTTGTTGAGCTAACCGACGACAAGATCGATGGTTTAAAGAAATTCTTCAAGATCTCGGAGAATGAGGTAAAGGCGAAGGTGAAGCGCAAAGGCTTAGAGAAGCAGGCTGTAGCAGAGCTGGTGATAGAGCACATGGCTTTGCTGGTTACTCAGCGCTGACGCATCCTCGAGCCTTACATTCTTTCCTTTGATGTTGACAAAACGTCATCTGGCTTGACTACTGACACTCCTGTTAAGCCGCCTACCACTTCAATTAAGACTATTCTGTCAGGCTTCGTCAGGTTTACTTTGCGATGGATGTTGGCTGCAGCAGCTTCGATAATCTCTCGCGTAGGGGTTGATGTGAACCGCTTCTCCAATGTTATCCTAAAGGTTTCGTTTTCAGCTATCTTACTTGCTAGTTCTGCTACAACTTGCTGTATTTCGTTCAAGTCGGTGCTCACAACTTTTTCAACTGGGATGGCTCGAAGAGTGTAACGAAACTCTGACGGTCTCTCTTTCAGGATGGCTCTGAGCTTTTTGATGACTTCAAATGGGTTGAGCACAGTTTTAGCTGCAACAAGACCGCTTATGCCAGTTTTGTCAACTTTGACTTCTCGGTCGCCCATTTCTCCAATCAGATACCAGATTTCTGAGCAAGCGTCTTCTTCGCTGCCTCTTGCTGTAGTGATTAAGAGGTTGAAGTCTCTGAGAAGCACAGTCAATTCCATCCTGAGGGTGGTTATCGGCTTACTTTATGGCTCAAAGCAAACAAAAGGTTTGAGCTTAACCACTGCTGTCGAGAAAGGCTGTAAAGCGGTAAGAATAAATGCTCGCAAAAATATGAAAGCAGACTTGGTGAAACAATAATGATTGACTGGACTCGAAGAGAATTACTGATTTTAGCGTTCGACCACCGTGCTTCGTTTATCGAGAAGATGTTCGGGATCAAGGGTCGCCAACCTACTCTGGGAGAAAAAGAGCGGATTTCCGAGTTTAAGAGAATGATTTTCGAAGGCTTCAAACATGCTTTAGAGAAGGGTGTTCCAAAAGACATCGCTGGGCTGCTTGTCGACGAAGAATTTGGCGCTGACATACTAAAGGAAGCTAGGAAAAACTTGTTGACTTTTGCCATGCCTATGGAAAAGTCTGGACAGGACGAGTTTGATTTTGAATACGGCGAGGAATATCCAATGCATATTGATCAGTTTGACCCAGTTTTAGTCAAGGTTTTGGTGCGGTACAATCCTGAAGGCGAAGTCATGATGAACAAACGTCAGCTCATGCGGCTCAGAAGCCTCAGCGATTACCTTCAATCAATTAGGAAGCCGTTTCTCTTCGAACTTCTTGTGCCCGCAACCAAAGAACAACTGTCAAAACTAGGCGATTTAAAGGAACACTATGACAGAGAACTTCGCCCCAAGCTGATGGTTGAAGCCATAAAACAGATTCAAGACGCTGGAGTTGAACCCACAATCTGGAAGCTTGAAGGAGTTGAGAAAGCCTCTGACGCTGAAGCTGTGGTTAAAGCAGCGCAGAGAGACGGAAGAAAAGCCGCAGTGATAACGTTAGGAAGAGGCGAAAGCAAAGAAAAGGTTCAAGAATGGCTTAAAGTAGGCGCTAAAATCCCTGGCATCATAGGCTTCGCTGTTGGAAGAACCATTTTCTGGGAGCCTCTCGCAGACTACAAGGCGGGAAAACTCAATAGAGCAGCTGCGGTTGACAAAATCGCCCAAAACTACGCTGACTTCGCGAATCTCTGGATGCATGAGAGGAAGACGAAGTAGAATGGTTTCGCTAAGGGCTATAGCACCAACCTTGACACGGATTACAATAGCTGCCGCAGTCGGCGCAGCCCTTCACATTGGAAAAGGCAACCCAGACATCGTAGATCAGACTGCTGTAGACTTCTCAAGGGCTGTGTTGAATCAGACAGAAGTTGATGGGGAAGTCATCAGCTGTGAAGGACCAAAAGACAACGCCCCCGCTTTCAGTAGCAGAGAAAAAGTGGGCACAGGCAGCGGTCCAAAAGTTGAATTCGTAGTTGACCCTGTGGATGGCACCACGGCTACTTCCAAAGGCAGAAAAGACGCCATCTCTGCTTTGGCTTGCGCACCTTCCGGCTGCCTCCAAGTCTTGCCTGACGATGGCTACTACTTCAAAGTAGCAACAGATCAGCAATCGAAGGGTAAACTGTCACTTGACATGCCAATTGAGGAAATCGTGCAGACTGTGGCTTCTCAGAAACGGCTGCAGCTCGAAAACTTCACAGTGATTATCCTTGAACGTGAAAGACACAATGATATCTTAACGCGTCTGCGCAAGATGGGAGTTAGGATAATTCTAATCCCCGACGGTGATGTTGCTGCATCAGTCGTGACATGCATACCAAACTCAGGCATCGATTTGTTAGTGGGTGCTGGAGCAGGTCCAGAAGCAACGATAGCTGCGACAGCTGTCAAATGCCTGCGAGGAAGCATGCTCGTCAAAGTGTGGCAGGACAAGAAGGACGATTCGAATCGACTTGACCGGCTTAAGGTTGAAGGCGTCGATGTAGGCAAGACCTATACGGAGGATGAGTTGGCACGAGGCAGCGAGCTGGTCTTCGCTGCGTCAGGTGTAACGAAGGGCGAGTTGCTCGACGGAGTGCGCTTCACCCCTGAAGGTGCCATTGTCAATTCCATATGCACACGCATGCCGAGCGGAACGTTTGAGAAATCGGAGACCATGCTTCGATTCAAAGGGCATCCTATATACAAGCATTTTCAGATAACATAGAATCAAGGCTATGCTTTGAGAGCTGTTAATGATACTGCCGTGTGACAATAAGCACCATTTCTAGTTTGAAATACTCAAATTCCTGTCGCTTGCTTGAAAGATAATGTTATATTATTGCCTGCGGTTAGTTTTTCACCTACAACCATGAAGGGACATGGCTCATTGACTTTGACCGATGACATTCTAAGGCTGAAGAAGGAAAAGAAAGCCATTATCATGGCACATAATTATCAACGCCCTGAAATCCAAGACATCGCTGATTACCTTGGTGACAGCATAGAGCTTTCACGGAAAGCCATGGAAGACAAAGACGCTCGAATGATAGTGTTCTCCGCCGTGGATTTCATGGGCGAAAACGCTGTCATACTTAACCCTGAAAAGAAGGTTCTGTTGCCAAGTGAAGGCGCACGTTGCCCCATGGCGCAGATGCTCACTGTGGACGAGACAAGAAGATGGAAGCGCAAGTATCCTAAACTGCCCCTTGTACTCTACGTGAACACTTTGGCTGAAGTTAAAGCTGAAAGCGACATCTGTTGCACTTCAGCAAACGCCGTAGAAGTCATCAAAGCTGTGGATTCAGATACAGTGCTCTTCGGTCCAGACAGGAACCTCGCATTGTATGTGGCAAAGCACACAAACAAGAAAATCATTCCAATTCCTGAACGCGGCTTTTGTCCTACTCACGTGTTGTTTCAGAAAGGCGACATAGAATTCTGGAAGAACAAGTATCCCGATGCCACGGTGATTGCTCATCCTGAATGCACGCCTGAAGTTCAAGCAGCCGCTGACTATGTTGGCAGCACTTCGCAAATGTGCCGTTATGCTAAGCAGCTTGATTCGCAAAGGTTCATAATTGCCACTGAAAGCGGTATTATACATCGTCTCAAGAAAGAGAATCCAAACAAGGAGTTCATTCTAGCCTACGACGGTGCCATCTGCCCGAACATGAAACTCAACACCTTGGAACGTCTATACTTGGCGCTTAAAGAAGAGAAACATCAAGTGACCGTTCCGAAGCCAATTGCTGAAAAAGCGCGGAAAGCACTGAGTAACATGTTTTCATTAGCTTAAAGTCCTGATGACTGATGAATAAAGAAGCCAAGCTTGTCCACGTTAACAGCTGGGATGAATTCAAAAGATTAGCAACAGCGCTGCGCCCAGACAGTGTCTCTTATGCTATTCAGAGGTCTCCGTTGTCAAAGCCTCCAGTTGGTCTAAGAATGATATTTGCGACTGAAGAAGCGCAGTATGCTTTTCTTGATTTTGCTCGCGGAGACGTCTTGCAACGGACACTGCTGCCCGTGAGATTCGATGGGTCTGCGGAGGCATACGTAAGCGAAGAGGACATAAGGGCTTTTATCAGGAAAGAACTCGGTAGAAGGGACTTGGCTATTTATTCGTTTGAGATTCTGGGCTATTAACCCATTTTCGATTGCAGAGTATCTGTACGCCGTTGTCGCATTTCAAAAGAAGCCTTATAGGAGACAAAATGCTTTTGCTCAGTTTCGAAAGTGAAGCATAATGTGCGAACTAAAAGTGCTCAAAGAAGGCAAGACTGTATTCGAAAATGCTGTCTACGCCAGAGTTGAAGGAAACCGGGTCACAGTTCGGGATGTGTTAGGCGTTTCCAAAGTCTTCGCCAACTGTGTCATAGCTGAAGTGGACATCAG
>CAYLSJ010000107.1:0-4673 GCA_964386655.1 uncultured Candidatus Bathyarchaeia archaeon
ATCTGATAGGTTTTTTTTGGCCAGAACCTGCTGGAGTCGGGGGTCAAGCACTCGTCAATAAGCATCAGCTCTTTCTTGTGAAAGCCGAATTCAAACTTGGTGTCAGCAATAATAATGCCGTTGGCTTCAGCCTTTTGCGAGGCTCTTTCGTAAATTCTGAGACTTGCCTCCTCAATTTCAGCTGCAGTAGACTTGCCAATCTGCGTAGAGACATCCTCTCTTGATAGCTCAATGTCGTGGCCTACATCAGCTTTTGTTGTTGGCGTTGAAATCGGGCTCTTGAGTCTCTCTGCCTTCTGGAGCCCCTTGGGCAGTCCACTGGTCTTGCTTTGTTTGTAGTTTTCCCATAATGAGCCATAGAGATAGCCACGGACAACGAATTCGATCTTGATAGGTTTCGTCTTCTCAACGAGAACTGTGCGCGGGTCAACTACCTCTATGACGTGGTTAGCTACTATGTCAGAGATTTGACTGAACCAGTAGTTTGAGATTCGGTTTAGTGCTTCGCCTTTGTGTGGTATACCGTTGGGTAGAACCACATCAAAGGCTGAGATTCGATCTGTTGAGACAATTAGGAGTTTGTTCTCTAAATCGTAGACATCTCGCACTTTCCCTCTCTTGAAAAGCTTGAATGGTAGATTTGTTTCCAATACAACGTCGGTTTGCATCAGAGATCATCCCCGTGTTCGTCATGTTCTCCATGTTCTGTGTGCTCAATTTGTTCGATGTGTTCACGTTCTCTTTCATGTTCTTCTTTTTGCCTCAAGTCTGCGTCAGTCTTTGCGACCGTGCTCTTCAGCTTTTTCATGTACTCAGCGATCTGATCCTTGAGGGAGGAGTTGGTTAAAGCCAGAATCTTCACAGCGGCGAGGGCAGCGTTCTCTGGTGACGCAACTAAACTGACTGCTATTCCTTGAGGCATCATCATGGTTGAATATGCTTTGGGCAGCCCGTGTTTCTCAAGGTCTGGTGGGCAAGCTATAACGGGATGCTGAGAGTTGCCTGCGACAACTCCTGAGAGAGCATCTGACAATCCAGCCATTGTTATGTAGACAATGCTTTCCTCAGACTGCTCATAGCTTTTCAAATCGTTCAGGAGCTTATCGATGTTTCTGTGTGCTGAGTTGATTCTGTATTCGCATTTTACGCTGAAGCGCGATTCGCTTAGAAAGTCCTCCACGCGGTGGGCGAAAGGTAGATCGCTTGCCGAACCTACGAGCACGACAATCTTCTCTGCGGCCATTTCGAGTCCTCGTCCATTCTCCTATTGTTCAGTGAATAATCTATAAGGGTAATGGTCAAACGCAAAGTCTAGGGTAAGGCTTCGTTAATCTGGAGAACCCGGCGAAAAAGCAGCTTCATGTGCTATAAGTCTTCGATCTTCAGCGATGCTAGTTACGATTCTGTTGATCATCTCATCCTCTTTAGGGAGTCTGCCAACCGTGTGCAAAGCGCCCTTGGTTATTGCGGCTATACTCTCCGTTACTACGAAGCCGTATGTTTCTCGACCAAATACATGCGGATTGGTGTTGACCACAACAGTGTTGATTCCTTCCCTCTTTATTATTCTGGAAACCGTCATAACATCTCGAATGGCCCAATCTTCATAGTCTCGAACAGCTATACCAATCGTGTCGAATTTGCGAATTTCCCCTGTCGTCAAGTCTTTAGCCATTGGCACGTTGGCGCTTCCGTCCGTCATGATTATCATCACGGGTATAGTCGATCTGTCTCGCCTTTTTGCCTCTTTCAAAACCTCCCAAGCCTTCAACATCCCGCTGGCCAAGGGTGTGAAGCCACTTATCTTCAACCCAACCAACTTGCTTGCAACCACCCTAAGATTGGTAATTGGGTGTTGAACAACTGCAGCGCCTGTGTCTCTGACTGAGATGATCCCAACACGGTCTCTAGATCGATATGCTTCCTTGTGTGAGCTCAGAATAGCCGTTTTTAGGGCTTCGATGTTCCATAGCATTGATCCGCTTAAGTCAATTACAAACATAATTGTCATTGGTGCTTTGTATAGCCTCAGTTTTTCTCGAATGTCATCTAAGCTTATTTGAAGCGCGATATCTAGAGGTTTCTTGATCTCTTTGTGCTTTCTGGCAGCGGCTCTGATAGTTGCTGGTAAATGTATGTCTTTGGGCTGGGCTTTTGGGAACCTCCAACTATATGACCGGCCCCGATGAAGTGTTGTTACGGTCTGTGCTCTCTTTCCAGCAAGGCTTTTCAGCTTCTTCTTGGGTTTTCTCTGAGGAGAGAAGCTGAAGGCTGCTAAAAGCCTCTCCTTCAGTTTGGCAAATGCAGATACCCCGCTGGTTAGCTGAGGCGGACCCAGTGCCGCACCGACGGTTGGAACAAATGCTTCCGTCGCGAGTGCCGTTATATCGCTTGCTGATTCTGTTGGCTTAGGCTGTGACCCAGCTGTTGGGAAAGCCTTGGTATCCTTCCTGCGGTCTCTCTGACTAGCTTCAGAGATTTCGCTGGTCTTGAACTGACCTCCTTTCACCACTCCATCTATCACTGGGGCTTTTTTCACAGCTTTTCGCAATCTTCTTGCCATGCCAAAGATTGCCCCACCGAATATTCGGTTAAGTCCAAAATAGATTCTAGAAATCTTGGAACGGATGTTTTCCTGTCGCCTTAACCGATCTTCCTCCTTTTCACTGGCTTCACCAGCCTGCCAAAAAAATCCTTTGCCTTTAGGTTTCGTCTTTTTTTCCTCTGGTTGTGGTGGTCCTGTGTCTTCAAGGTGTTTGATTTCCTTTGCTTTGGCTGTGAAGACTTGTCGTATTTCATCAGGTGTCGCGGGTTCAAGGAATCCTCCTTCTCGCGTTCGGTGGCTCAGAGCAAGTTCTGAAGCCACAAGGACATCGTTCAACGTGACTTCAGTTCGGTTTTCAAAGGCAGCTAGAGTTGTCGCGGCTTTGCTTATCACTATGTCTGGTCTCATGCCGTCGACTTTCAAATCCAGCGAAGCCTTGCAGATGACTTCTAGGAGCCCGTCTGGCATTTCAACCGTGGGCAAGACCTGTCTCGCCTGGATTATTTTCTTTCTCAGTTCCTGCTGAAGTGGCTCATATTCCTCATTGAATTCTTCTGGGTTTGCTTCAAACTTCCTGTTCCTTCTGACAACTTCCATCCTGTCTTCAACTGAGGGAATTCTGCCAACGGTCACAGACAGAGGAAACCTGTCTAGGAGCTGTGGTCTGAGTTCACCTTCCTCTGGATTCATCGTGCCAATGAATATGAAACGCGATGGGTGGCTGACCGAAATGCCTTCTCGTTCAACAACGTTCCAGCCGGTCGCAGCCGCATCTAATAAGTCGTCTGCTATGTGGTCTGGCAGCAGGTTTATCTCGTCCACATAAAGGATGTTTTGGTTAGCTTCAGCGAGGATGCCTGGTTCCAACGCTTGCACGCCAAGCTTGATAGCCTTTTCGACGTCTAAACTGCCTATTACTCTGTCTTCTGTTGCGCCTAAGGGTAGGTCGACGACGTTCATCTCTCGTTCTTCTCTGGGAAGTTTGTTTTCCTTATAGTAGTGTTCGCTGCATAGAGCGCACATGTTGGATGGATCGTCTGGGTCGCATTTGAAAGAGCACAATGTAGACACCACTATCTTTGGCAATATGCCTGCTAGTCCGCGGACAACAGTAGTCTTGCCTGAGCCTTTTGAGCCTCGAATCAAGACTCCGCCGATCTTTGGGTTGATAGCGTTGATGAGAATAGCCAATCGTAGTTTGTCGAGGTCAACTATTGCTGAGAAAGGAAACAAAGTGCGCTTATGCATGTGATATTGAACTCCTATGTGATCATCTTAGATTTGATAGGCATTTAAATGAATCTGCAAAGTCATTTGAGCGTCTGTTTGAGACTTGTGCATCTTGCCTGACAAGATGTAGGTTTGCCCCTGCCCTTTTTCTAACTCTAGCAATGAACACTAAGGTGCCGGATGTGATCAGCATTGATGATACTATGAATGTGTTGACATAGGCAGTTCGGGTTGAGGCGCCCAGAATTGCAGTTTGAATGTCGGCTAGGGGTCCTCCTATGAGTAGGCCTGCTGGTCCCCAGCTCAGCGCCATGACTGTGTTGTATCTGCTTAGCAGTCTGCCTCTTTTTTGCTCTGGGATTATGTCTCCTGCTTGGGCGAATCCAGCGGTTTGGAGGGTCATGAAGGCGACTCCGTTTATTCCGTAGATGACTGCCATTGTGAGCACGTTTGGTGTCAATCCATAGAGAAGGGGTGTGGCGGCTGCCATGAGCAAACCTACAAGAATAACTCGGGTTCTGCCGACTTTGTCGGCTAATTTGCCAGTTACGATGCTTGTGCTCATTCCTCCGAGTGTCCATGCTGAAAGAATGAAGCTTACCTCCAAGTCGGTTGCGTGTAAGCCTTCGTTGAGTTTGAGAAAGAGCGGGAAGATCTGAGCTGTGGATGCTACGCCGAGAACCACGATCGTTAATGCTGCTAGAAACCACAGGAAGGTCTTCTCGTTATCAAACAGAGCAACGGTCTCCGGCTTCTGATTGCTGTCTTGCCCTTTCTCAGACCCTTGAGTGCTTAAGCCAAGGGCAGGAGTTGTTTGTGGTTTGACAGTTTTTGACACTAGGTACATTATGATGGCGCCTAGGAGAAGCATTATGCTCACTATGTAGAAGATTGTGCC
>CAYLSJ010000108.1:0-4603 GCA_964386655.1 uncultured Candidatus Bathyarchaeia archaeon
GGCATGAATCTCATGTATCTTATCAGGATACGTGGCGCCTACAACTGCACCGTCAGCGTTCCATTTCAATGCTTTTTCAGCAAAGATTCTGTATTGTGGAACCAGCTGCATAGCCATCGCGTCTTGTACGAGTTGACCGTAGCCTTCAGCCGCAGCTTTATGGCTCATATAAACCAAAAGGATAACACCGCGTTTCATCTGCTTGGCAACTTCAAACACAGGTTGCATGCCTTCGTCCCAGCCGACAAATGGGCTGGCAATGACCGCGTCAAACCCTGCTTTGTAGTAGTATTCGGCGATGGCTCGATTGGTGTTTCCTATGTCGTTTATCTTTGCATCCATAATGGCTAGAAGACCCAGTTGATGCGCTTTATTAACGATTTTCTGCACGCCGTTGAACAAGCCAAGCGGTAAGACTGCCTGTCTATTCAGTTTTAACGCACACAGATACGGGTGCACTGAGTTTAGGATTTGGAGGCTTTGGGACAGCAGACGACGCGGGCTCGCTGGTGGAAGGTCTAAGGCTAGGATTATGTTTGACTTCGCTTTGCTTGCGGATCTCTTCATCCTTTCTCGAAACAATATCGCACCTTTTCAGAAGTGGCTTCTTAGGCTTTAAAAACACTTCTGGTTGAATCCAAGCCTTGAAAAGGTAGTTTTATATGTGCGGCTATGATTATGTCTGGGCGTCTTTTGGAGGTTGTCACCTACAAATGTCGGTGTCTCCAAGTGTGCGGGCAGTTTTGGCACGGCGCATTGCAGGCGAAATCATTCTTTCCAGTAATCCTGGCGCCACGATGCGCAAGTGGCGGGAATTGTTCGCCTTGTCGCAGATGCGCTTGTCCGAGAAAATGGTTCTCTCTTCGCCTTCGGTTATTAGTGACTATGAAAGCGGACGCCGCAAAAGCCCAGGCACACGGTTCGTGAGAAGATTCGTGTGGGCACTCTTGGCAATCGACGAAGAGCGAGGTGGAAGATACATTCGCGAACTAGCTCGCCTCACAAGTTCGCCTACAACTCCAATTCTCGACTTACGTGAGTTTCCGATTCCAGTGAGCACAGAATTGCTCTGCAAAGCGATGCTGGGCGAGGTCCTAACCTGCCAAGAAGAAGCTCAACGTGACGTCATAGGATACACGGTTGTGGACAGCTTGAAAGCGATAGAAGCTTTTTCAGGCTGGGAGTTTTTCTCCATATTTGGCAGCACAACTGAACGCGCTTTAGTATTCACCAATGTGCGTCAAGAACGCTCACCCATGTTGGCTGTTAGGATTAGTCCGTTGAAGCCTCGGTTAGTAGTTTTTCACGGTGCTGAACCTGACCAATTAGCTCTTAGATTGTCGGAGTACGACCGCATCCCCCTGGTCTACTCTCTAGCGCCCAGCGTGGAATACCTGATTAAATCATTGCGTCGGCTCTACCGAGTAGCATTGCGCATGAAGTTGGGCAAACCTGTCAGAGTTCCCCCGAAAGTCACAGCATGACTAAGCTTACGGCGTGTCTCATGATCAAGGTTGGCTGCTGTGGCTTTCCGACATCTATGCGGAAATACTATGAGAATTTCAGCCTAGTTGAAACACAACGCACGTTCTACGCTTACCCACGAATATCAACTGTGACTAAATGGAGAGCTGAGGCGCCATCGAATTTCGAGTTCGCAGTTAAGGCTTACCAAGACATCACCCACACACTTCGGTTCAAAACCGAAGCAAGCGTGCAAGCCTTCGAACAGATGAAGCAAATCTGCAACGTGCTAAAGGCCCGTATCCTCCTGATTCAGACGCCTGCCTCTTTCTGGTCTGACAAGCTCAGCGATGCTATCAACTTCTTTGAAACAGTCGAACGAGGTAACATAACTCTAGTGTGGGAAACACGCGGTCCTGACTGGGACAAACCTGAGACACGTGCAGCGCTTAGTAAAGCCTTAAAGAAGGTTGATGTTTCCCATGTGGTTGACCCCTTAAAGAACTTGCCAGCCCACATCGGCGCTGTAGCGTATTTTCGACTTCACGGAATGGGAAAACGACTCTACCACTACAAATATTCTGATGATGAACTTGCCAGACTGCGCAAACTCATCGCACAGTTTGAAAGCGAGAGAGCAGAGGTTTATGTTCTTTTCAACAACCTAGCCATGTGGGATGATGCTGCACGCTTCCAGCGCTACCTCAAAACTAGTCCAGATCCAGCCTGAGAAAACAAGTATCCTATGGAAGAGAGCGAATCTTCGAAATGTACAGGTGAACTAAATATATGGCGGCGAACACGGTGAGTGCAACTTCAAATTGAAGTACAACAGGATTCTGTTCTATGCCCACAAAATAGCCCTGCTGAACAATGTCCTTAAAAACTAGAATCTGAAGAAACACGGCTCCGCCTAAGCAACTCAAGCCCAAACTGTGAAAAACCAGTCGCGCACGGGTCAGGTGTCCGTTTAGCCTCAGCTTCGCCAATGTCTATCATTTATAGTTGACCGCGCTGAGAATAGTTATCATTTATGAAAACACCGTAATTAGAACTGTTATTACTTCAGGATATTGAAGAGCAGAAATCATTTGCCTTGACACGTCTCAGCTTTATATATGGCTGAAGTCGCAGAAGATTGCAGCGTGAAAGCCATGATATACCTTGTAATAATAGAAAAACTGACTCCTGAGGGAAAGAAAAACATCCAAGAAGTCTTGAAATGGCAGAAAAGACTTGATGAATGGCTGATGTCGCATGGTGCAACATGGAAATCCGTGAAACACTATGTGACAGCGATCGGCGAACCAGCATATGAAACATGGCTTGAATACCCAAACTATGCAGCATTCGATGAGGACCAAGAAAGAGCTAAGCGATTTTCTACGAATCCTGAATGGCAGAAGCTGATCTCCCAAGCAAACCAGTTCTTTGAAAGAGTTAACAGCAAAGTTGTTAAGGAAATAGGAACGGGCTTGGAAACTACAGATAGTGAGATAGAAGCTTAAGAACTTCAGGTTGAACATTGTCACATGAAGGCGTCTTATCCTCGCAAATAGTGACACCCTGAACTACTGCTCAATTGAAAGTGAACCATTCTCGACCATAGGCTCGATTACGTGAGAAGTTCCCTAGTCGAAGAGGCAATTGATTCTGAAACTGGATTTCAGATTCATAATGGTTAAAGAGCATTGGGCTGATGATAGTTTGATTTCAAGATAGGACGCGGTCTTAAATGAGAAAACAGTTCAGTCTTTACGCCATTTTAGCAGTTCTACTTGTTGGGCTGTTCACTGCAACAAGCGTTATGATTCTACCAAACGTTAACGCAACCTACGTAGAAGGAGATATCATACAGAACACCACTTGGACCTTAACAGACAGTCCCTTCATAGTAATCAACGACATCGTTGTAAAACCAGGATATACGCTAACAATAGAACCTGGTGTTGAAGTCAGGTTTGGAGGCAACTTCTCACTATTCGTTGAAGGAACCCTCAACGCTGTCGGTACTCAAGAAGACATGATTAAATTCACTTCAAACAAAGACGTGCCTCAGCTTGGCGATTGGAGATCAATATGGTTCATCAACAAGCTTCAAGCTTCCACATTCTCATATTGCATCGTACAATACGCAATAAACGCAACAACCATAGAAAACGGCAATGTCCAAATCAGAAACTGCGAGATAAGCAACAACAAGCAAAGCGGTGTTAACATCAAGGGCAGCAACATTGGCATCATAGAAGACAACTCAATTCAACTCAACAGAGACGGCGTATGCTTGAGGCCCGGCACTTCTGGAATTACCATACTGAACAATCGCATTTCAGCAAACATAGATAACGGAATAAGCTTTCAAAGCGTTTGGGGCACGTATATAAGCGACATTATTGTCTCTGGCAACACCCTATCCTCAAATTCATGGGGCATCAATGTCACCGGTAGCATCATTGCAACCATAAGTCACAACTCAATTTCATACAACGACGTTGGAATCTACTTCCTAAACACAACTAGCACGGTCTCTCCACATTTCAACGATATATACGGCAACATAAATGGCACAAGGGTGGCATTAAGCCAGCCAATAGACGCGACGTACAATTACTGGGGAGATGAAACTGGTCCGTTTCACGTGTCTCTAAACCCGGACGGCAAAGGTAATTCAGTTCAAAGCAATGGAGAAGACTTGGACTTCATAGAGTTCCTTAGCGCTCCCAACGGCTACATCAACGCTCAACCAACAGCGTGGCTCCTCAGCGACAGAGTCCTAGTTCAGCCGAACCAACCCGTCATCTTTATCGCTACAAATTCAAGCGACGATCGACGTATAGACAAATACTTCTTCGATTTCGGTGACAAGCTAAACACTAGCTGGACAACACTATCCGTGTTTGACCACAGTTATCCCACAGCAGGAACCTATCAAGCTAATGTCAGAGTCATGGACGACTTCGGCACAATCAGCGCGAACACAGCAGGCGTAACAATAACTGTTCAAACACTCACACCAATAGACGTTACTTTGAGCTTGAGCCATTCTCAAATGGTGTCAGCTGGCCAAGTGTCGATTACTGTTCGAGCCATGATCGGGTCTTCACCAGTTTCAGGCGCAAGCATAATGCTATGGCCAATC
>CAYLSJ010000109.1:0-4570 GCA_964386655.1 uncultured Candidatus Bathyarchaeia archaeon
CGTCTTCCCATGATTTTGGCCTTGACTTGTAGTTTGCAATCCAGCACGTTCCATAACCCAAAGCAGTTGCTGCCAACACAATATGTTCTGTAGCTATCATGGGATCGTGTGTTGTCCAAACGGATCGTCCGCAGCATCCTCCTCTGCTATCGCCAAGCACCACGACTATAGCGTTGGCTTCACCGATAAAATTCTGTGTCGAAGGCCTCGCGAGCAATTCCTTCGTTTTCTGATCTTTGACAACGATGAAGCGCCAAGGTTGGTTGTTGTTCGCAGAGGGTGCAAGTCTGGCGGCTTCAAAGATTTTCTTCAGGTCATGGTCAGGAATATCGTATGGTTTGTATTTTCGTATCGCTCTCCTTTTTTCAAGTACTTCAAGAAAGCCTTCTGTTGCTTGGAGATGTATTTTGACTTTTTTCATGTTTTCACCAAGATCGCTCTACTACCGACGAGTAGTAGAACTCTATTTAAGCGTTCTCTGACAGTTTCTTACCAGAAGAAGTGAGAGACCGCAGATAGAATCAACCAATCAGTCAGAGAAGGGCTCATATCAGGATTAAAGGCGTTAGACTATCCCATCATAGCAGCCAAAACATATCTAGCACTCCTACCGACTTGGCGCATCCGCAGGCTTTCTCTGTAATGAAAGTAGGGATACCAGATTCGAAGATATACTATGCCTTAAACAAGCTCTCCAAGAAAGGACCGATAGTTGTTCAAGAAGGAACACCAGACACTCTGAAGGCGTTAGTTGAAAAGGTCAACATCATGCCGCGCCCTAGTTGTTGACTCCTCATACTTTTTGAGGATTTCGTTCCACAAAGACAGCGTCTCTTCAACCGCCTTCTGGTCTAAAACCTCAATGGCGTAGCCAGCGTGAACGATAACGTACTCGCCGATCTTGGCATCCACCAATGATACGTTGACTTCACGCGTGGTTCCGGCTCCAAAATAAACCATGGCAGTTTCGCCATTTATCTCAACCACTTTAGCCGGAATCGCGAGGCACATGTTCCGTCACATATGCATGGAAGAGCCAGAATAGAGACGTGTCGCTAATGACATTAGCATTCCTGTTCAAAAAACTCAAACAAGAATATGAGCTAATGTTTTCTGATTTTCAGGAAATAGATGGTGATTCCAACAGCGGCCATAACTATTGTTGCGACTGCTGTGCCTATAATCCAAATTGGCAAGGCTTCAACATAGAGCACTCTTACGGTTATTAAGTGGGTCGCCGAGTTGCCTGCCGCGTCTTCGACGGTTAGCGTTACCGTGTAGTTTTCTGAATCTTCATACGCGTGGCTTGTTGCCTTGCCTTTTGCAGTTGTGCCGTCTCCGAAGTCCCATTCATAGCTAGCTATTCCGAAGTTATCTGTGGAGCCGCTTGCATCGAAGCTCATTGTCGCACCTACGTTTACAGTTTGATTCTGACCGGCATAAGCCACGGGAGTTGTCTTATCTAGTTTTATTCCAGTCAAAATTCTATGGGGGAGCTCCTCATTCCCAACATTGTCTAGACTCCAATATTCCAATTTGTTGTCAGCGCCTTCGGTGGTGATGCGTGGCTGTCCATCGATGCTTACCGTTTTGTTTGGACCGTCGTTGATTCTATAGTGGGTGGTTCTCACTCCACTCTTGTCGTCCGTTGCAGTTAAGGTAATCGTGAAGTCTTCAGGGTGCCAGAAACCGTCGTAATAATCGATGGTGGTTGGCGCATTGATATCTGGTCCCTGGTACATGAGGGGATACCTATCTCGATTATATGCATCGACAACGTATGGTAAATCGCCTATACCGTCACTGCCCGTCTCATTCTGGTATGGACCACTGAATAAATCACTGCCGTTGTAGTCACTCCAGTAGTTTCCCCCGGAAGGATAGGCATCATCCCAAGTGCTGTTAAGCCCTGCGACATATGCCTGATAAGAATTGAAGACAAACAAGTTATGATAGATGAAATTGTTGGAAGAGAGGAGTAGAGTGATGCCATAGCTGCTGTTTGTTATGTTGTTTTCTGATATACGATTATTGGAAGAGCTATCGAGCGCGATGCCACTATTAATGTTGTTTGTTATGTTGTTTCTAGAAATGTTATTGTTTAAGCAAAAAGAGAGCAGGATGCCCCAAGCGTTGTTTACTACACTGCTTTTAGAAATCACACTAGAAGATGTCGAATGGAGGTAGACGCCATTCCAAAAGCCTTTGATGTTCATGTTTCTCACTGTCACGTTACGTGTGCCAGATAAAAAAAGCCCATTTCCGCTTCCAGAACCTTGAAGCGTGTACCCGTTTCCCTCAATTATTATATTGCTTCTTTCAACCACAATTTCATCATAAATGATGCCAGTGAAAAAGTATAGGTCTCCGTCTCGCTGAAAAGTTTCAGTGGCTGGGTCTATGGTTCCATCCGACAAGATGTATATGGTTCCACTGCTCCTTACCACTGGAACATTCAACACTACACCAAATACATGCACAAGAAGTAGAAGGCACAAACACCAAAAACTGACCCCTCTTCTACCCAAATCATATCTATCCTTTGTTCTGTACTAAGGAGGTTTCACTATCAAGTAAAATACCAACATTATATTTTTATGCCTTATGAACAAAGTTCCATAGTTGATCTGCCTTGGAAACATAGCATATGGTCATGATTGCCATTTCAAAGATTGCCTCATAAGGCATAAATACATAATGTACGTTTTGTCTGACTTGCCCAGTCTTTTCTTATTTAGCGCGCGCTAGACGATGAAGCATAGCATAATTGAGAAGAGAGAGCAAGCAAAATTGGAAGGGAAAGCAATATCAGGAATAATGATAACGCTGCTTTTAACAGGTATGTTAAAACTTAATTTCAACCTTCAACATGCTAAGGCAGAATCTCAAACTTCAACCTCGCCAACTGTTATTTTTATGGACCCATCCAACATCACTAAGGATGTAGGTGAGACTTTCACCATCAGCGTAGGAATTGCCAACGTTACCAATCTTTGGGGCATGGACGTTCGCCTTCGGTGGGACTTAACGGTCATAGAATATGTAAATCACAGCGTAAGGATTCCCAAGGATATACACATGGATGGTGTTCTTTGGAGACCAGTTTTCCTAATCAGCAATAATGTTAGCAGCTACATGTATTGGCTTGCGTGCACCTCCTTTGGACCAGCCCCATCGTTTAACGGTTCTGGAACAATATTCACTATGACGTTCAAGGTTTTGAGGAAAGGAGCCAGCGATCTGAACTTCATCTCCACCCATCTCAGCAACAAGTCACTCCGCGACAAACCTTCAGGGCCTATTGCTCATGAAGCTGTGGACGGCAAGTTCAGCACACCCGAAGCTGGCCAGGATTCCTCGGGCGGTGCAGGAGGAGAACTTCTAAACATTAAAATGACTGCTGAGATTGTGGTCGCTGTTGTCGCAATAAGCACAGCATCTTTTCTTGTTTACAAACTTCTTAAGAGAAGAAAGACTCTGACTAAGGCTGAGTCCGTGAAACATATCGAATGAAGATGCGGGATAAGCTCTCCAAACAGTGATTAAAGCCCTAAAGTCTAGCCGAGCGCGCTCATATCAGGACTAAAGGCGCCAGATCTTTCAGCCATAGCAGCCAAAACATATCTAGCGCTCCTACACCGACCTGACGCATCTGCAGGCTTTCTCTGTAATGAAAGTAGGGATACCAGATTCGAAGATATACTATGCCTTAAACAAGCTCTCCGAGAAACGGATGATAGTCGTTCGAGAAGGAACACCAAACACTCTGAAGGTGCTAGTTGAAAAGGTCAACATCATGCCCATCACTACGCCAGACAAAGACTTGAGCAGCATCTTAAACTAGGCAGAGATCAGGAACTTTTAGTCCACGAATGAGAGCATTTCGAGCATTGGAAATGCTCAATCGTTCTTTCTCGCCTTATGCCAGCATGCTCCCCAGATATGTTTGAAATCCAGTGAAACGCTTCCTTATGTCCGCATTTTGGGCAGAATTGAATGACTTTGGCGAGACGAGTTCTGTCTTCTTCAACGACATAGATGTTGCTGACTTTCCTGTTCTTCGGGCTTCTCTGTATATGCGTGATTTGACGCTGGGAAGGGATGATTCTGCCGCATCGTGGGCATTGTAGTCCTTGTGCTGTTTCCTTCATGTAGGAGCCGCAGTTGTCGCAGAACTTCATCTCTCACTCTCACATGCTAAATGTGCTTGTGAGGAGTTGACGTAGCTTGGAAGTTAACTGTTTCCTTCACCTAGCTCGCAGTAATCAATAAGTAGCTATTGACAGCATACGACTTTGAGCGTGCATGCTCCAATGGCTGAAAATGAAGTGTATGTTGCTGCTTGTGGCATCTGCTGCAGCGTATGCGGACTTTATAGGAAAGGCATATGCCGTCCATGCGGCTCAGGACTGCCAAAAGATAGAGAAGTGATCAGGAAGAAGATGGAAGAGCAGATGAAGAACTTGGGTCATGTCTGCTCAAAACTTCAATGCGTGATTGACAAGAAGATAGGCTACTGCATGCATGATTGCCCAGAGTTTCCCTGTGCTTCCTACTCTGAAAGAGTGTT
>CAYLSJ010000110.1:0-4509 GCA_964386655.1 uncultured Candidatus Bathyarchaeia archaeon
TTGCTTATCTCTATTGCTTCTTCCCTTGTTATCGGATTGCCGAGTGCATCTAGTGAGTATACAGAAGTTAGAGTTAAGGCTCCTATCATAATCACAATTATTACTTTCTCCCAGTTGATGCTCATTCCTAAAGCACTCATCATGTTTAGTCATTCTCATATATTTAATGTCATTGATTAGAACAGACCGTTTGTAAAAAAACGTTGCTCCTTTTGGCTTATTGAAGCAATCAGAAGGTTGTCATGAACAAGAGAGAAACTTGTCTTTTCTATAATACTCTTCAGAACAAGTATAGAGACTCTTAAAATGTCATAAGCCATAAATAACTTCTCCGTGTTTCTGAAGGAAAGGAAAAGCTGCCACTCATGGAGAAATACACCCTCATCGTCACCGAGAAACCTGATGCTGCTCAACGCATCGCAGAAGCCCTAGACCTGAAAGGCAAACCTCAACGAAGCGAAGAAAAAACCGTGCCATACTTCACCGTGAACCGAGACAAAACCATCGTGATTGTCCCAGCTTTAGGGCATCTCTACACCTTGGTTCATGAGCATGGAAGAAGAAACTACTATCCCGTTTTCAACTTCAAATGGGCACCGCGGTATCAGGCTGAAAAAAACGCTCAACAAACCAAAGCTTGGATTGAAGTCATCTCACACCTAGCTGAGAACGCTGACAGTTTCATCGATGCCTGCGACTATGATATTGAAGGCGCCTTAATCGGCTACACCATTCTGAAATACGCCTGCGATGACAAGGACCAAGTAGCCACACGCATGAAATACTCAACCTTAACCAAAGAAGAGCTGGAAAAATCCTACAATGAGCAGATGCCACACCTCGACTTCGGCATGATTGAAGCTGGCAGAACACGGCATGAGGTTGACTGGCTTTACGGCATCAACTTGTCCCGAGCCCTAACATTGGCTGCAAACCGCTCAAGCGGACAATACACCACACTAAGTACAGGCAGAGTGCAAGGACCAACTCTCAGGTTTCTAGTCGCCCGTGAACGCAGCATCAACACATTCGTGCCCACACCATACTGGAGCATCTCAGCTGAAGCTGAAATCCAAGGGACAAAATATCCAGTTGACTATCAGAAGAGGATTCTTGAAAAAAAGCCGGACGCTGACACAGTCGTCGAGGCATGTGCAGGCAAGACAGGCGTCATAGAAAAAATCGAAGAGAAAACCATGCAGGTTCCGCCTCCGATTCCATTTGACTTGGGCTCGTTGCAGACTGAGGCTTACAGTCTTTTCGGGTACACGCCGCGAAGGACTGGTCAAATCGCTGAACATCTGTATTTGGAAGCATTGATTTCCTATCCTCGAACCAGCAGTCAGAAGCTGCCGCCTACCATCAACTACAAAGCGATACTGAATGGGCTCGGTCAGCACCCTGCATACACGGCTTTGACAGCTGAGCTTCTACAAAAGGAAGCGTTAAGACCTAGAGAAGGCGCCAAAGAAGACCCAGCGCATCCAGCGGTCTATCCAACAGGCAACAGACCTACACGAGATCTAGAGGATACGGAGCGCAGAGTCTACGACTTGGTTGTTCGACGCTTCTTAGCAGTTTTCGGCGACTCGGGCATAAAGCAAAGCATGAAAGCAGCCATCAACGTAAATGGACACTACTTCTACCTCAGAGGAAGGCGCATCGTCAAAGAGGGCTGGATGAAGTTCTACAAGCCTTTTCTGCACAGTGAGGAGATTCTGCTGCCTCCGATAAGAGAAGGAGAAAGCGTACAGCTGACAAAAGTTGCGCGAGAGGACAAGTT
This sequence comes from uncultured Candidatus Bathyarchaeia archaeon, assembly GCA_964386655.1. Taxonomy (GTDB): domain Archaea; phylum Thermoproteota; class Bathyarchaeia; order Bathyarchaeales; family Bathyarchaeaceae; genus DATETJ01. Next base: position 1,784 of record CAYLSJ010000110.1, read on the forward strand.
CACCAAGCCGCCTCCACGCTACAATCCCAGCAGTCTTCTGAGACTGATGGAGAAGGAAGGCATCGGCACAAAAGCCACAAGAGCCGACATCATCGAAACACTCTACAACCGAAAATACATCACCGAAGAACGAATGATTGTCACAGATTTAGGCTTCGATGTGACAGAAATCCTGCGCAAATATGCGTCTCCAGTCATATCGGTCAAGTTGACACGAGACCTTGAAGAAAAAATGGAGCGCATACAAGGTAATCTGGAAAAAAGAGAAAACGCACTCACCGAAGCCGTCGACCGCCTCAAACCAGTATTAACCGAGATGAAACAACAAGAGATGACAATAGGTCAAGCATTAAACAACGCTGTAAGAAAAGCTCGAATGCTGGAGCGCATCATAGGCTCATGCCCAACATGCCACACAGGCAAGCTTATGATACTATATTCAAGGCAAACGAGGAAACGCTTCATCGGATGCACCAATTACTTCAAAAACGCCTGCAAAACATCCTTTCCACTACCACAGAAAGGAACAGTCAGACCCACAAGCAGAACGTGCAAGGGCTGCGGTTGGCCGCTACTACTTGTACGTGGAGTTGGGCGACGCCCGTGGAACCTGTGCTTCAACCCCGCATGCCCGAGAAAAGAGGAGAGGAGAAAACGTCTTGAAATGCAAGGTTTGCAGCAGAGAAGCTCAGATGCAACCTGAAAGCGACTATTGTGAACTGCATCAGAAAGCGTATGAGAGTCTTCAGAGAAAGTTTGAACTTTGGAAGAAAGCATCCAACGTGGAATGGACAGCCTACCTTCAAGAAGTTGCGAAAAACCCTTTCACTGGAATATGGGCAAAGGAGGTCGCAGAGAAACTGCTTTCAGAGCAGCTTTAGGGCACTAGATTGAAAAGGAACGTTTAAATGAGTATAAGGAGAAATCCGTTAACTGACACATTGACACCTAAATGGAGAATAACCCATGCCTGGTTTCAGAAGCCGTCTGACATCCTTCGGCTACACCGCCAGAAAGACCTACCAGAAAATCACAACAGCGAAACCATCAGTCTTTGTTGTAGCCGCCATTGTAGCAGGAGTTTCCATATTCCTCTTAGGAGGCGGCATCTACGACATTCTGGAGAGACCACTGATAGGCATACCTGTAGGCACAAGAATTCTCTTCTTCTACCCTGGAACCCTCAGTGAGCAAACCATTCTTGACAGCATGTTTGCCATGACATCCTACTTCTTCGGTGTTCTAGGCATACTGCTCATGTATCAAAGCACAAAATACGCTTACAGACCGCGGCAAGCCTTCATGTTCTTGCTGATAGGAGCCGTGTTCTTCTTCATGGCTTATGTTCTCATGGAGAATCTTGTGTATCAAAAACTAACCGCTAGACAGTCAGCAGGCTAACTGACCAGCAAATCCCCTTTCTGCATCAACAAGCGCGTGTCAACCTTAACAGTAGGATGGAAAAGTATTCCATCCATGTGAATCCTACTCTTAGTATGTCCACCCTGATACGAAGTGTTGTCACCTAAAGCTATGTGAACGGTTCCTAACACTTTCTCATCTTCCAAAACCTTACCCGTGACACGCGCCTTCGAATTAGTTCCAATGCCCAGTTCTCCAATATTGTAGGCGTTTCTGTCAGCTGACTTCAACAATCCCTCAAGCTTAGCTGCATCAGGTCCATCAAATCTCTTTGCCCAACCATCCTTCACTGCAACTCTTAGCGGCTGCGTGACCACAGAACCCATACTATCAATGACCAGAACACCGTTAGTTGTGCCTTCAACAGGCGCCAAACACACTTCCCCAGCGGGCAAATTGCCCCATTCGCCTGGCTTGTGGTACAATCCTGTGTCCCGCAGAGGCGTGCGCTCCTCAACGCTCATGGTTAAGTCAGTTCCTGAAGGCGTTGTAACCCTGACTTTCCTAGCTTTTTCAAAGATGTCTGCCACGTTGTTGGTCAAGGCTGCAATTTGCCTATAGTCTGCGGTTAAGCCTCCTATCTGCATCATATCTTCAGTTATACCTGGCATACTGGCTATTCTGGCTCCTGCCTTTGTTGCTGCCCGTCGCGCATCAGTGTGGGACAACGACCTGCTAGTTGGGATGAGCACGACTTCTGCTGATTTCATGGCTTCCGCAACAGGTTTAGGCGGCTCTCTGGCATGTTCCTGAGCTGGCTCCATAATAGTAACAGCTGTTTGTGCGCCAATGGACGCTGCAGAATATGCAAATGCCTCGGCGATTCTGAGCTTCTGCGTGTCAGTTACGATGAGAACGGTTTCTTCCGTTTTGACTTTCATGCAGGTTTCAACTGCTATGCGTGCACCTTTCATGATTAACATGTTTTGAAGCAAGGAATCGTCATCACCAAGGTGTCTTCTTGACGCCTGCTACATATGCCAGCACGTTGGTTAAAAGATGTATGGGTAGTGTAATAGCAAATATTATGACAATTGTGAGCAACGGCGGGGGCGAAAGCAAAACCACAGAATAAAGCAAAACTGCCCCTACCACAAAATCCAGTTGGTCTGCAATAGGAAGAGGTGCACCTTCCGCTATGCTGATTCGTCTCTTCACGAAAGAATGAACCAAGTCACCAGTTAAAGCGCCAAGCGAGACAACAAATCCAAGCAGTATGCTGAATTGAAAGGGAAGCACGAAATCTGCAGGCGCAACAACCTGCAACACCCACAGTTGGGCTAAGCTTGTCAATGTGCCTGCGA
>CAYLSJ010000111.1:0-4460 GCA_964386655.1 uncultured Candidatus Bathyarchaeia archaeon
CGCTGAACTGTGCTGTACAACTTCTTTGTTTGGGCTTGGTGAGGCTGTGGCTGGGTGCTTGGACAGTTGTCGTTGAACATGCAAACGTAGACCGTTTGTAGGGGGTCTGAGTATCTCATGAGTCGTTAACTTCTGCTTAGAAACTGTAGTAATACCGAGGCGGATTTCTAACAGAAGTAGTAGTCAGGGGCGCACGTTTGCTGACTACTACTTCTGTGTTGACGGCGGTTGTTGACTATTCTGCCTTTGTTTGGCGTGCTTCACTGTTTCATGTGTGAAGCATCTTAGGTGTTTATTCCAGTCCCCACTTCAGCTTCTTTGCTATGAGGAGTGTCACGATGGCTATCCATGCGATGAGTGATGCAAGTGAAAAGATTAGGTTGAGGCCTGTGGGTAGGTTGGCCAGCCAGCGTCCGATTTCCATCAGGGGCACAGTTGGCATTGCTAGTGCTAGTTCACGCAGTGGTGGGTGAATGAAGGTTAATGGGTAGTAGATTGGAGGCAGAATGGTTGTGAGGGTTTGCAGCGGGTTTGTGATGGCAGATATGTTTGTTGGATTTTTCAGTCTTAGTATGATTGACAAGGACAGAAATGCTCCGAGGATAAGGGCTGTCAGTGATAGCAGAAGCACGATGGGTATGAACGTCATGTCCATTCGACAGATTAGCGAAACCACGATTGCTGTCGCAAGATGTGCTGAAAAGAAGGGCATTGAACCGATTATTGTGCCTGTGAAGTATATTGGGAGGCTTATAGGCGATGCAACGTATGCCTCATAGACGTAACCTACACGGTTCCAGCCTATAGTTTGAGCAACGATGTTTAGTCCGAGACCCCATGATCCTACAATCAGGTATGCAACTACGAGGTTGGTTAGGGCAAGGTTGCTCCCCCAAGCGAAGAGCGTTATTGTCATTCCCACCACGGCGATGAAACTTTGGACTATCCATAGAGGTTGCCTGAGTATCCATTTTCCGTTAAGAACCGCTATTCCAAGGATTTGTCTGAGCTGTCTCATGAAAGCACATCTCCTTTGCCAACCAGGTGAAGGTAGGCGTCTTCGAGTCCAACCCTATCCACTGATAGCACATTGGATATGTCAGAAAAGCTTGCCATGAGGTCTCTGACTTTCTTATCGCTTTCAGCGTAGATTATCAGTCTGTCGCCTAGGTCAATGGCATCGTGATGAGTAGCTCCGTTTAGTCCCTCTTTTCTCATTGTGACTCTGTATTGGTAGGGCAGAGTTTTGATTAGACTTTGAGGCGTGTTTTGATTCACAGTCTGCCCATGATTCATAAGCACTGCTGTGTCAGCTATTGTTTCTCCTTCTTTCATGTCGTGGGTGGTTAGCAGAATAGTGGTTCCTTCAGTTACTATGTCTCTGACGATTTTCCAGATTATGTGGCGAGCCTCAACATCTAGTCCTGTTGTCGGTTCATCTAAGAAGACTACGTCTGCGTCGGTTGCCAGAGTCATGCCTACGGCTACTTTTCTTTTTTCGCCACCGCTGAGAGTCCAGCATGTTCTGTTCATGCAGTGTTCTAGGCTCATTAGTTCCATCCACTTCTTGGCTCTGAGTTTAGCTTCTGATAGGCTGGTGCCTCTAGCTACAAGTGTCCATTTTACCGTTTCAAGTGGGGTGAGGTTGTTGTTGACTTCATACCCTTGCGGTAAGTAGGCTATTCTATTCCTGATTTTCTTGTAGTCTTTGACAACGTCCATTCCTAGAACCTCTGCTTTTCCTTGCGTTGGTCTAAGGAACGTTGTGAGTATTCTCACCGTGGTCGTTTTGCCAGCGCCATTGGGTCCAACTAGAACAGCCAGTTCGCCTTGATTTATGTTGAATGTTGAGTTTCTGAGTCCCCACGTGTTGCCGTATCTTTTGCCTAAGTCTGCTGTGTTGATTGAGACACTGGTCAATTATGCCTTCCCCGGGAATTCTCTTAGTTAAGCGAGGGATGTAGAGCATATTTAAGGCGACGCACACATGGAACGCACGTATGGTAGTCACAAATTGTTATCTGCTCTTACAACTCTGAGAGACCCTTTTCAAGCATTCTATGGCTGATTCGTATGTGGGGAAGCTGCGCATGCCGCATTCTGGTCCAGCGTATAAGATGCTGTTTTCGTCGAACCTTTCAACAATTGTCTTCAATCTTTGTTTCATCACGTCAGCGTTCTCAAGAAAGATTGTAGGGTCTATTCTCTTACTGTTCAAGTTTTTCCAGACATCTGCGATTTGCTCGTTTACTGTTGATTCGCTTAACTTTTGAGTGGATCTAGCAACGATGTGATCTCTTATCAGCTGGTCGAAATCTGTTACTGCGATGCTTGCTTTCAGATGCTTGTCGGTTGCTTCTAGTTGTTGTTTGGTTCGTTTGGTTTGGTAGAATGGGTCGTTGACGTGCGATTCGATAATATTGAGCGATTTGACTTCCCAAAACAGTTCATCTGTTGTGTTGTGCAGGTGTAGGCATGTTTGGGCGCCTTTGGCTCTTATGGTCCGCATCATGGTCTCCCAGGATTTGAGCAGGTTTTCTCTGCCCTCTGAGCCTCGGTCAAGCAGTGGATCGTCGATGAAGCCGAACAGTGGTTCGTCAACTGAAACAAGTTTTACGCTTCCATGTTTCGTGTCGAAAATGTTAGCTTCAGCTATCTGCGCCAATACGTTGCCCAACCGTGTGAAAGTGTTCTTGTCTTTGTAGGCAAAGACCTGGCTGATTGTGTATGGTCCTGTGATGCTTACGCGAAGTCTGAATGGTAGCGCAAGCTTTTCATAGATTTCATGTGACCGATTCTTTATGGCTTGGATTTCTGAAACAATACTCTTTTCGGCTTTGACGCTCAATGTGTCTGTTTCAATGTAGCCTCCGTTTATTTTGGCCAAGCCTTCGATCATATCTATGAACATTTGAATCATGTCTCTAAGCTGCGGATAATTGGGCACGTGGATGCCAGCTTGCGCTTTATCCACGAAGCCTGACACAATCTCGTTCTCGAAAAATGTCGTCGAATCGTTGACTAATCGCCCATAGCTGGAGGCGCCTTCCATAAATCTCTTGAAGTCGCCGAAGAATGGCATGCTGCCTACGTCGCATGTTTCAGTCATTGAGGGAAAAGGCTCCACCATAATTGTATTGCTCATGATTTTAACAGGGTCGTTTTAAAGTGTTCCCATCCTCTAGGCTCTATGGGAACAGTCTTTCCATGCATCTTCAAAACCAGTTTTCTCCTAGCTGTCACATATCCAATCTTTATCAAGGACACCTTCTTGCTCACTTTTTCAAACAGCGCTGGCTTAATTGTGACTAGGAGTTCGTATTCTTCTCCGCCGTAAAGGCAAAGCTCAACCAGATCGACAGCGCGTAATTTGGCGATATTGGCCACTTCCTCAGCGATTGGAAGACCATCTATTAGGAATCCGACTTTGCTAGCTCTTGCGAGTTCGTGAAGACTCCATGCTAATCCGTCACTTGAGTCTATAGAAGCGGTGACAGCGCTAGTTTGAGCGAGAGCCAAGCCTTCAACGAGCCTTGCACGGGGCATAAGGACACTGTCAACCAGCTTCTTCCTAAACCGTTTAGGAGGTTTCATGTGTCCAAGCAGAATCCTTAATCCAGCAGCTGTCTTCCCGAATGCGCCTGTGACAGCAACAATGTCGCCTGCCTTAGCGCAGCTACGCAACATTAGACTGTTTTTATCTGCAATTCCGAAGGCTGAGCAGCTGATGACTAGGTCGGAGGCTTCATTTGTGTCCCCGCCTAGAATGTAGGCGTCGTATTCGCGTGCGCCATGGTTCAATCCATTAGCTATTTCTTTGACATCTTTCTCCGTCAAGTGTCTTGGGAGACCAAGCGAAACCAGAAGAGCAATAGGCCTCGCTCCTTTTGCAGCTAGGTCGCTGATGTTCATCACCACGGCTTTACGGGCTGCCTGCCACAGAGTCATTTGAGGTGGCACGTCAGTCTTGCCTACAAGCATGTCTGTTTTGATGACTGCGAGTTTTCCGTTTCCAAGGTCAACCGCTGATACATCGTCTCCAAAAGGTATGGGCATGCTTGGCATGCGTTCTAACTGGTTCAGAATAATGTCGATGATCTTGCGCTCGCCGAGCATCTCTGCGCTTTTCAAGTCATCGACCTCCATGTTCTTCTTATGCGGTAGAAAAAGGCTTAAGTCTTTGCGACCTTTCACCAAACCCTTTTTAGAACACAGCTATAAGAAATCCATTGAAGTAGAAAATGAGGACTGTGAATGAGTGAAGCTAAGAAGTGCCCCAAGTGCGGCGGTGAAATGGAAAGAAGGACTCTGAGGGCAGGCGGTGGAGGATATTTCGTTGAGCTGTCAGACTCTGACAGTGTTTGGCGAATGGGGAGACACGAAAGAATCGTTGGTTTCCTCTGTCAAGGATGCGGCTTTGTTGAGTTCTATCGAGATGTGAGGAAAAAGAAGGAGAGAGC
>CAYLSJ010000112.1:0-4406 GCA_964386655.1 uncultured Candidatus Bathyarchaeia archaeon
AAATCTTCTTTACCTAACCTTCCATCCACAGTACAGAATAACACAACGAATATCCTTAAAAAGCTTTTGTAATTCGCTAGAAAGCATACTGCTTGTTGTAAAAAATAAAACAGCGCCTACAGCTTTGCAGAACCAATTCTCGCTCTGAGCTGCATGGGCACAATTTCTGTTAGCTTCTCAATGGCTTCAGATACGTTATATGTCCACTTGCCATCGTGGAAAAACTCGTAAGAAACAGTCTGGCGCTTAAACGAAGCAACATCAAGAGACGCATAGAAGAAGTCGTCAATTACTCCCCTAACAACCAATTGATCCAGCAGTTCAATAAAGTTGGAAAACTCGACCTTTGGAATGTAGAAGTGAACAACGAGCGAATTCTTCCCGATGACCTTGGCACGGTTCAAAACAAAAGGCTTGTCAACCAACGAGTTAGCGAATTTCGCCAAACTGCGTTCATCCGAGAAGTCAAAAACAAACGCACAAAGATCTGATATCTGCAAGGGATATGGGAAAATCGCAACATCGTATCCAGCGATGAGTTTCCGCTTAATCACATGTTGATGGAAGCGATGCCTAACCGCCTGAGGCGTGATGTTTGCGACCTTTGAGAGCTTGGTGAAATCTTGGAACCCATCTTTCTCCAACTCCTTCAAAATAAGCAAATCAATGTAGTCCACCTCGATTTCATAGGATTCAGGATCCATTAGTTGCTCAGAAAGATCTGCAGATGAGTTTAGAACCTCGTTCAGCCACTTTTGCCATGCAAAGTTCCAACTCCTCCGCTCGAAATCAAACCACCTGAAGTTGGGAGCCACCTCAAGGATATTGGTTGTCCAGAAAAGCACATAATCAGTAACAGCGCCAAGCTGCTTTGCCCTTTTCAGATATTCCTCAAACGCTGTTCTCTGCTCATAAGGAAGGGAGAAAACCGCATACAATCCGTTGAACTTGCCGTAACAACGCGCTGTGTAAGTCCAATACCCAACATTTTCAATAGCTTTGGATAAAACCTCTGCATGCCCATGATTTGTGTCAGCGATCAAGACAGCCTTCATTAAACCGAGCTTATGTGAGTTGACTTTAGCTTGAACTCGTAGAAAGCCTTCCTTCAACAGCTTCTTGACACGAAAAGCTACAGTTGTGGGAGGTAGACCTACTTTCTTGGCAAGCGCCAAGAGGTTACGAGGGTCACTTTTTCCTAATGCCTCTAAAATGCTTGCATTGACAGGATCCAGCGTCTTGAAGTAGTGAATCATCCACTCATAGCTTTCAAGTCGACCTATGGCAGTCAGCCTCCAACAAGCACAGCTTTCGTGCGGAATTCCGCGTCTCTGCCCTCAGCGCCTAAAGCGGTTCGGCTTAGGATTATCAATCGGGTCGCCTAACACATGAATGTTTCTTGCAAATATCTCTGCAAACTTATGGACATCAAAGATGCTTTCTGGAGCTGCAGTCTCTGTATGTTGGATGCCGTCAGGCAACAGCGCAAGACCGATGGTATAAAGGGCGCCAAACGCAACGATACATAACAGGATTACAGGCAGGATTCTCGTCGCCTTTCCACCTCCATACTAATAATAAGAGATATGCAGAAGTCCTATTTTTGTTTTCTGCAACCCTATTCAATAAGATTGCCAAAATCGCAAAGGTGTATAGACAACGGGGGTTCTCAGGAAACAGAATCAGAACGAATGAGGTAGGAGAAGCGAAAAGATCGGAATTATGTGTAGTTAATGTTAATAGAATCGCTATTGTCTAGAATGCTTGCTGGAGAGTTAATTGATTGAATACTGAGCAGCGTGGCTCACCTGCTAAGAATCTTGCTTTCACATCATACAGTCTAGTGACCCTTGTGACTGTGGCATCTTATTTATTTGTTCATCTTCTAGGATATGGCTTCTTTTTTCTTACGCCAGAGGGGCTAGTCTTAAGTATGCGGTCCTTCAGTTTTCCAGTCTTGATACTCTTCGTCTCGGGATTCAACACACCTGATCTAAGTGTCGGCGCTGTCTTCCTGTTTGTCTGGATTCTCTATGGTCTGTGTTTCATCGTTGCTTGGAAATGGAGAAAGGCTTTTCACGCTGCTTTCAAGAAATCGGCTTCAAAAGGACTGCACGATGTTTTCAGCAACTTCTTGTTTGCTATGCCTTTGCTCTCCAGTATGGTTCTGACGGCTGCTTTGGCCATCATATATTCTCAAAGTGCGGTTGGAATAGAAACTGGAGTGCCGCAGCTGCCTTCGGATCCTCATGAGGCTTTTCTCGATTTGGCGTATGCGCCTGTAATTGAAGAAGTAGCTTTCAGACTCGTACCCATCGGGATATTGATGGTGGTCTACGTTTTTGCGTTGGGAAAGCCTATGAAAGAGCTGTCCGCTTCCGGAAACCGTCTGAAGCTCTTTTCTCTGGCTTTGTTCTACCCTGAAGGAGCCAAAAAAATGGCTGGGTTGCCTAACGTGGATGAGCATGGGATTCTGAAGGGCATAAGCTCACTTGAATGGCTCATGATTGCTGTAACGTCAGTGATTTTTGGATTGGCTCATTTGCTGCCTCCGAACACGTGGGAAGTTGGTAAAATCACATCAGCCTTTGTTCAGGGGGGTTTCTTTGCTGTCGCTTATGTTGCCTATGGTTTTGAAGCCCCGATACTGCTACATTGGTATTTCAACTATTATTTCTACTTCTTCGACCCAGCCATAGCTGAAGGATTTTTCCCCACAACAATAGGAGTGCTTTCCATAATTGAGATCATGCTTCTCATGCTAGGTATTGTGGGGTGGGTAGTATTCACAGTAGTTGGGCTTCACAAGCTGATGCAGAGTAGAAAACAACCGTCACAGCCGCCTCTGCAGCCTTTAATCAGTCCTTCTTAATCTCGTTCAGAAGTTCCTCTGTTTTGATCTTTTTCTGCCGCCTTTTGCTCATGTTTCTCAATGTTACTTTGCCTTCCTTGGTTTCTTCTGGTCCTATCAGTATACAGTAGCGAAAGCCTCTTCTGTCTGCGTCTGATAGAGCCTTTGACACGGGGCGTCTCATGAGTTCAATCTCAGTCGTTATTCCTGCTTGTCTCATTGTCGAAGCAAGTCTGCACGCCTGAGCCAGCATTTCCTCTTTCAGTGAGATTACTGCCACACGTTTAATGTCTGCAAGCATTTCAGGAACTTGCTGCTTGTCCATTGCCAGGATGATACGGTCTATTCCAGGTGCAACTCCGACTGCTGGTGTCGGTTCGCCGCCGAAAAGCTCTACAAGTTTGTCGTAGCGTCCTCCACCGCCCAAGGCTAAGCCTGCTCTTTCCAATTGAGGTACATAGGGTTCTAGCAGTATTCCTGTGTAGTATTCCAAGCCGCGGGCAAATCCTGCTTCTATGAGAATTTCAGATGTGATGCGGCTGCTTGTTGTCAGTTCTAAGATTTCTTGTAGCTTTTGAGTTGCTTCTGTTGCGTCATCATAGTTCCTGACTGTTTGCTTTATTCGGTGAATGACTCTTGAAGGGTCCTTTCCCCGAGTCTCTATCAATGCTTTGACGGTTTTGAGGCATCTTTCCGAAACATTCTGCTCTTTAGCTGCAGCCAAGGCTTGGTCCCATTGTTTCTTGTCGAGTAACTGCATGATTCGGTTTTGTTGTGCTTCTTGTACTCTTTCTTGGCTTAGGATTCCTCGTAGTATGCCGACGTGTCCGATTTTGATGTAGTGGTTGTGAAGCTTCAGCGCGTCGAGCAGGTGGCTGGTTAATGTTATTATTTCAGCGTCGGCTTCAGGCTTGTTCGATCCCATAATTTCATAGTTGGCTTGCCAGAATTCTCGGGATCGACCGAACTGGGGTTCGTCGTAGCGGTAGAGACTGCCGATACAGAAGAGTTTTAGTGGTTTGGGTTTGGTGCGCAGTTTGGTTGCGACTAGTCTGGCTATTGAGGGTGTGAATTCGCCGCGTAGCGCGATTTTTCTGCCTGCCATGTCTTTGAATGTGTACATGCGGTGGCGCATTTCTTCTCCTGCTTTGGCTGCGAGAAGCTCGTAGGATTCGAGTATGGGTGTGATGACTTCTTCGTAGCCGTAGAGTTGTGCTAGTTCACGGGTTTTTTGTTCTATGTATCGCAGTTTTCCTGCTTCTTGGGGTAGTAGGTCAGTCATGCCGCGTAAGGGTTGATATTGTGGCAATTTTGTTTCTCACTTCACTTTGGGAGTGTGGGTTTCTTTCTCAGTGTAAGTTGTGACAGAGAGTAGTGTACAACTTCTCCTCTTCGGTTCAATACGGCAAGTACGAGTTCTTTTTTTTGGCTGTGGGCTGTTTTCAGTGCTTCGGTGAGGTTTTGCATTGTAACTGGCTGCCCTTCCTGTACGCCGAGGATGAGGTATTTGGCTGTGGCTGTGCCGTATTCGCCGCGTTCGTACATGCGGAAGTCT
>CAYLSJ010000113.1:0-4365 GCA_964386655.1 uncultured Candidatus Bathyarchaeia archaeon
CCACAGCCACAGCGTCTTCCGGTTCAAAGAATGTGGATTTGAGCATGTTTATGACCATGACGCCGTCAACGTTTGGGTCAGAAAGAACAGCGTCCAAAACAAAAGAGTATCTATCAGCCCTAGCATCAGCAATCAGATCGACAGGGTTAGCTGCCTCAACTCCGGGAAACTTCTTCTCAATCTTGAGCCGAGTCTTCTCTGACAAGGTGGCAAGCTTCAAACCGTTTCTCACGATGGCATCGGCAGCTAGAATGGCAGGTCCACCCACATTGCTGACGATGGCAATGTTATCACCTTTTAGTGGAGGCTGCTTGGACAGCGCCACTGCTGAGTCTAGAAGTTGCTCAATATCATCAACTCTTATGATTCCAGCCTTTTTGAATGCTGCGTCAAACACAGTGTCTGAGCCCGCAACAGAAGCCGTGTGTGACATTGCACGTTTAGCTGCTTCCCTTGTCACACCACCTTTCAAAGCCAGGATAGGCTTGGCTTTCACGACTTCTCTTGCTACGTCGATGAACTCTCGTCCCTTTTCGATTCCTTCTATGTAGAAGCAAATGACCTTCGTGTTCGGATCTTTCTGTAAGTAGCGCAATAAGTCAACATCGTCAATGTCGATTTTGTCGCCCATAAAAGCGAACTTACTGATGCCGATTCCGTAGTGGCAAGCCCAGTCGAGCAGGCAAGCCCCTACACCGCCGCTTTGGGAGACAACTGAGATGTCGCCTTCAGGAGGCATTACGTCCCGTTCAAAAGTGGTGTTCAAACCATTAGCTGTGTTGATGACGCCCATTATCGTGTTAGGTCCCAGAATACGTATTCGATAGTCATCAACGACCTCTGACAACCGCCTACGTTGAGAAGTCTTGAAGCCTCCTGTTAGTAAGATGAATGCTTTGACGCCTTTCCGTGCTGCCTCTTGCACTTGCTCGACAGTGTGGTTTGGGGGCAGCATGACAACCGCGAGGTCTGGTGTGTGAGCTACTTTGTTGAGTGTTTTCGCGCCTTTCTTTCCCTCTAAGTCTATGACGTGTGTTTCGCCTTTGAAGAACTTGGTCATGTTGTAAATGACGCTTTGAAACATGTGTGGTGAGGCCATGCCGATTTTTTCTTTGAGTCTACTCGACCCGATTAAGACTACGGTGCTAGGCTCGAAAATGGATTTGGTTCCAGCCATTACTTGTCCAGCCTTTTGTTGGCAAGTGAAGGAAATCGAGACTTATGCTTGTTCTCAGATTTAATGGTTGCATCTCCAGAGCGATTTATTGCCTCATCAGAATTTTCGTGTATGCAAACGTGGCGCAGAAAGCGAAAACTGCTGAAAAGACGGCTACGTCCAAAAGCATGAACGATGAGAACTCAGGTGCTCCAAGGAGGAAGGAGCGAATCAGGTCTGAACCGTTTGTTAATGGATTGATTTGAGCAAATCTAACCAGCGGCGCCAAGCCTTTTGTCTCAAGTGTCTGTATAATCACCATTGGATAGAAAACTGAGCTGCAGAAGAAGAACAGATAGTAGACGACACCTCGGGCTGTCACAAACTTCTCGAAGCTCGTTGTGGACACAGCGATTGAGATGCTGATGCCTGAGATTCCGATAGCTAATAGAAACAGGGTTAAGAGTATGATTAGCAGTTGAGGCACAGTTGGAAAGCCAAGTATGACGAAATTGGTCAGTAGCAAAGGTGTCATGTACAGCATGCCTCTTAGCCCTCCTGCCAAAACGCGTCCAATCGCCAATTCAGTTCGAGCCATGGGTAGACTGAGCAAGTAGTGATGGATTTCGCGGCGGACTTCCATGTTGATTTCTCTGCCAATCATAAACGCTGAGGCAAACAAGCCCAAGACTGCGAGTCCAGGAGCAAAGAATCTGAAATAATCGACTATGCCACGAGTCATCTGTGTGAACACGATGGCGCTGATGAAGAGGTCGGCGAGGTTCATGGCTATAAGTGCGATGATGAACCATCTGTAACGGAAGAAGTTTCTGAAGTCATATTCGATGACGTGTAGAATGGATTTCACTGCCAGCTGCCTCCCTCAAGCCGCCTCTCATAGAAAACCACACCCACGAATGTGAAGGAAAAGAAGAATATGAACAGCGCTAGGACGCCAACAAACGGGCTGACTTGAAGTGTGCCTTCAATGCCTGTGCCCCACCTCAGCAAATCAGATGCATACGTGAGCGGATTGAATCTAGCTATAGTCGCGTACGTGGGCGCGGCTTGCTGCATGTATACGCTGGGATACATTGTCGTGCTCAACCGCACGATTAAGGCGTCTAACACGCCGATGAGTATGTCGTATTTGTCTCCAGATTTCATAGCAACAGCGATGGTGATGCTCATTCCTGCCACACCGAAAGCGAACAGGAATAGGCTTGCCAACGCAACTAAGAAGTGGAATGGATTTGAAACGCCTAGAAGCGATAAGACTACAATGAGTAATGGTCCAATGTAAATGAAGCTGCGCAACCCCCCTCCGATTGACCGTCCCAGTACGAGTTCTCTTCGGCTCACTGGTAATGTAAGTAAGTATTCGAACACGCCGTGTTCGGCTTCTTCGAAGATGTCGTAGCCTATGAACATGGATATAGAATACAACGTGATTATTGTTACGCCTGCCACATAGTATTGAAAATAGTTTATGTTTGCCTCCCTAGCTGCTACTTCAACCATTTTGTTCACTATTAGTCCGAAGAGGGCGACTTGTGACACAAACCATATCCCACGCATGACTAACATGAACTTGTACTGCATAAACATGCGCAGGTCGCGTTCAACCACAAACCGAATCTTCTTCAGACCCATGGCAGTAGCCTTCTTTATGAGACTCCCTGCGCCTCTTCTAACGAAAGACCTGTGAAATGGGCGAACACGTCGTCTAGCGACGGCTCACTCATGTGCAGGGAAGCAATGCGCAAGTTGTAATCGAAGAAAAGCTTCATTATTTTTGGTGTAACCGCTTCAACTTGGTTCAGGTATAAGCGCAAAGCGTTAGAACCCAGTCCTTTAACAGTCGAAACTTCATCAAACGCTTCTAGTTCGCTCAGCACTTTCTTAGGTGCTTCTTTTTCCAAGTGAACTTCCATGATGTCGCCGCCAGGTATGCTGTCCTTCAGCTTCTTTGGCGTGTCGCACACAAGCAGTTTGCCTTTATGCATGATTGCCACTCTGTCTGAAAGAACATCGGCTTCCTGCAATTCATTTGTCGCAAGGATTATGGTTGAGCCTTCTTTCCTCAAGTCACGAAGCAAGTTCCATATTCGGTGTTTTCCAACCACGTCAATCTGGGCTGTGGGCTCGTCCACGATGGCTACTTTAGGTCTTTGAATAAGAATTTTTGCGATTTCGATTCGTTTCTTCATGCCTCCCGACAAAGCGTGGACCATCTTGCGGCGGTCGTCCCACATGTCGATTTCTTCCAGTGCCCATTTGACCCGTTGCTTTCGCTCTTCATTTGAGAGCCCGCAGACTTTCGCATGCCAGTTCAGAACATCCCACGGCGTGCTTACCCACAATAGCTTGGGTTCTTGGAAGCAGACGCCAATCATCTCACGGGTTTGGTTGGGCGATTTTCTGACGTCGAAGCCCGCGACAGTGGCTGTTCCCTCGGTTGGTCGGATGACGGTTGTGAGCATGAGTATTGTTGTGGTTTTGCCAGCGCCGTTTGGTCCCAGCAACCCGAAGATTTCGCCATCCTCTATCGAGAGGTTGAGATGATCAACAGCGGTTAGCTTACCAAAGCTCTTAGTTAAATCAAAGGTTTGTATAATAGGCTTATTTGGCACGTTTGGGCACCAGAGCGATTGGAAAGCATGAGTAGAGGACGAGTTTAGCTCTTAAACGTATCGTACAAGCGAATTTTTATTAGTCGAACCCGCACACCATTACAAGTTCTTGTGGGAGAACGGATGCAATGAGTCTAAGAAAAATTGGAAAGCTGATGGAAAAGCACGGTGTGCCCGGACGCGACCTATACGATTTGCCGAATTCTGAGAAAAGATTCCCAGACAAATGCCACTACCGAATTGAAATCTCAGGCATTGAACGCCCCTCTACGCTTGAAGCAGTTATCGATGAGATGGACAAGCGAAAAGTCCCTGTGCACAGGCTAATCTCCACAGTTATGGGCGCTACATTGTTGAGCGATAAAGAGATGGAGCAATTCGCGAAACTAGCTCACAACGCTAGACTTGAAGTCATAATAACTCCTGGACCGCGCACCCTATGGGATTTGGGCGGACAGGTTCGCACGCCGGAAGGTGCTTTGTCAGGCATTCGGTTTCGTGGAAGCGACAACTTAGCCTATGTAATAGCTGATATTAGACGCGCCATAGACTTCGGCTTCAGAGGATTCCTCGTAG
>CAYLSJ010000114.1:0-2789 GCA_964386655.1 uncultured Candidatus Bathyarchaeia archaeon
TCTATCAGTATGTTTCGCCTATGTTGCCTTTCGCACTTTCATTCCTAGTCACGATTCCATGCACATTGATAACATTGCGGTTCATCGATGAATCCGAAACAAGACAATCATGAATCCAAACGAAGCTTAATTACTGCAGAAGCTTCATAACAAAGGCACAAGGCGACGCTCACATGGGATATGATGACATCTGGAAAACATTAGACTCGTTGGTAGTCGAGTTCCGGAAACAGGGTGAAGCCATTCCTCTCAATGTTATAGAGGATTTGCGGTCAGCTAAAACCTTGATACAGGTCTTAAAGGCAGACCCGAAACACATGGAAAACGTGCCCTCAATTGAAATGTACCTAGGCAATGTGGAATCCTACCTCATCTTTGAGGCGCATAAAAAATTCGGCGCCGAATTCGCTGAAGAATGGATGCAAAAACTGCGCGAAGCTCGAAAAACGATCAGCACAGGAGAAGAAAGAACGGTTGAGCCTGCGTCGAAATTCGTTTCAGGTGTGCCACGCTACCAAAAATGGTTGAGAGTTCAGATTTCTAACGCGACCCCTAAGACTGTTATTAAGAAATTGGCTGATGATTGCGGTTTGTCGATGAAGATGCAGCCAGATGGCTATGCGCTTATATCTGGTGATGAAAGCCGAATCAAGTTGTTTATACAGAAAGCTGGCGAAAAACTCCAACGGAGAAAAGTTGAGTAAGCGCAAAATTTTGCACAACAGTTAAAACCCATATGGTAACATTTATTATAGAAACTTAATCTAGAACCGATTTCGAGTGGTCAATCTGAGACGACTGTGAGACAAGAGAGGCGGAGGCGGCGCTTAGCAAGAAATGCCCAGTCTGAAAAAAATCGAACTCAAAGGCTTCAAAACCTTTGGCAAACCCACTTCCATTCTGTTAGAGAAAGGCTTCACAGTCATAACTGGACCAAACGGAAGCGGCAAGACAAACATAATGGACGCTGTCCTGTTCGGGTTAGGTGAGCTCAGTTCACGTAGGCTGAGAGCCGAGAATTTTGGCAAACTCATTTTCCACGGTTCACCTGAAGCTTCGTTAGAGAAGGCGAAAGCAGCCAAAGTCGTCATGCAATTCGATAATTCCGACGGACGGATGCCCGTTGACACTGCTACGGTTACGATTTCACGTGAGGTCTACCGCAATGGACAAAGCGTCTACCGCTTGAATGGTAGGCGGATTTCACGTGCTAACCTTGTGGATACATTGTCCATGGTGGGCATAAGTCCATCTGGGCATAACGTTGTGGTGCAGGGAACAATAACTCGTATGGCAGAAATAGCCCCGCCTGAACGACGAAAAATCATCGATGACATGGTGGGCATAGCGCAGTATGATAGCGAAAAGGCTGAAGCTGAGGACAAGCTGCGTCAAGCTGACATCCAAATCAAAACCGCCACAGGCAGAATCGACGAGGTTCAGAAACGAGTAGACGACTTGGAAAGGGAACGCAACCAGCTTCTACGCTTCAACTTCATTCAAAACGAGGTTAAACGACTCGAAGCCACACGGCTCAGCTACGACATAGGCGGAATCCAAGCAAAGATAACAGACTTGTCAGGCAAAATCCAAGAAGCAACGAGCCGCGTTGAAAAGCTAAAAAAGTTGAGAGATGCACAACGCGAGCAGAGGCATCAAATCGAGAAAGAATGGAGGAAACTCAGCTCAGAATCAGTTGAGGAAGGTGGCACAAGAGTCTTAGAAGTGCAAATCAAAATCGGCGACATCAAATCCAAACTCACCGAGCTTACAACAAAGATCGGAGCAAGCGGCGCCAGCCTTGAAGGACTCAAGAAGGTGAAAGAAAACAGTCTCCAACAGCTTCAGGCCATAGACAACGAGGTTGACGAAAACCGCAAGAACGTGACACAATTCAAACGAGAATACAACCACTTGAGCAAGGAAATCATGGCTAAACAGGCGCAGCACGACGCGCTTGCAAAAGAAACGGCTGAGCTGTGGGCTGGTCTAGGCGAAAACAGCAAACGAATCCAAGAAATCGAGCAACGTTTAGACAAGCTTTCTCAGAATTTTATTTCGCTGAGAAGCGCGTTCGCTGAGAGCCAAACAACCATGAAGATGCTAAGCCGCAGGCTGGAAGACCTCACCACGCGCAAGCAAAGATTTGCCTCGAGCCTCAGTGAACTCAACAAATCCCTAACAGACCTGAATCAAGTGCAGAACGATCAGAAAGCCAGGCTGAAGTCACTTCATCAGACGCTTGAACGCCGCATTGCACAGAAAGAAGCAGTTGAACACGAGATTGCAGACGCAGGCAAAATAGCTGATTCAGCGCGAGAGGCAGTTGTTGAATTCGCTACCCAACGTGAACTGGCAGAAACAGTAGCCAGCCAAGAAGTAGCGCTTAGAAGCATCGAAGAGATGGGTGAACTAGGCGTCATACCGGGGGTTTTCGGACGATTACGCAATCTAGTCAAGACTGAGAGAGGCGCCTCTAGTACAATTGAAGCCGCAGCCGCTGGCTGGCTTGACGCAATCGTGGTTAAAGACATTGAAACAGCATTCACATGTTCTGAAACACTCAGACGCCTGAAGCTGGGGAGGATTAAGCTGGTGCCACTTCGAGAGTTAATGAACATCAGACCTGTTCGTCAGCCTCGCATCGACGGCGTCAGCGGCTCAGCCTCGCAGTTGGTGAAATTTTCTAAGCAGTATGAGCCTGCTGTAACCTATGTTTTAGGCGACACTCTAATCGCAAAAGACGACAAAGCAGCGTTAACTGCGAGCAAAGAAGGCTACAGAACAGT
>CAYLSJ010000114.1:2889-4275 GCA_964386655.1 uncultured Candidatus Bathyarchaeia archaeon
CTTAGACAGCGAATACGAGCACTCTGACAGCTTGCTTAATCAGCTTCAGCTCAGCCATCAGACTCTGCAGCTTCAGCAGGATCAGCATAGGGCTAGGTTGAAGGAATACGGTTACGATCAGCCTCTAGCAATCACGGTTGAGCAGGTTGAGGCAGCTGAGTCTTCGCTTAGGCTGATGCGACTGGAGTTGGAGCGGTTGGGCGCAGTTAACCAATTAGCCCTGATGCATTATGATGAGCAGATTGGACGCTACAAGGAATTGTCCATTCGTATGAATGAGCTGGAGAAGGAGAAGCAGTCTATCATTGCTTTTATGGATGAAATCGAGCGCAAGAAACGCCAAGTGTTCATGGAAGCCTTTCATAAAATCAACGACAACTTCAGCCAATACTTTCTTAAGCTGACCGACAGCGGCGAAGCCTCGTTGAAGCTGGAGAATCCTGAGGAGCCGTTTTCAGGGGGCATAGACATGATCGTGCAGTTTCCTGGTAAGCCTCCGATACTTGTAAGCGGCGCCAGCAGTGGTGAGAGGTCGGTTGCAGCTGTGGCTTTTCTCTTCGCAATTCAGGATTTTATGCCCGCGGCTTTCTACTTGTTCGATGAGGTTGATGCGCATTTGGACGCTTTCCACGTGGCTAAGCTCGGTGACCTGCTGGTTGAGGAGTCGAAGCGGTCTCAGTTTATTGTTATCACGTTGAAGCCTGAGATGGCGAACAAGGCGGAGCGTGTTTACGGCGTTTATGAGCATAAGGGCGTGTCTCATGTAGTGTCGCCAACCTTCAAGAAAGAGGCAGCCTAGGACATGACTGAAACCCAAGCCAAAGAAAAGCCATTCTTCTTCACGCCTCCGTGGAACATACTCTTCGAGTTAAATAGACTTGCCAACCTGCGTCCTTGGGACATCAGCATTGCTTTTCTGCTAACCACGTTCTTGGAGGAGATGGAGAAGAGGGGGCAGGTTGATTTCAGGGCTTCCGGAGTAGCCTTAGACTCATCTGCCACGATTTATTTGATGAAGTCTAGGCTTTTGTTGAAGCTGGAGGAGCCGCCTCTGCCTCCTAAAATGCCCTTAGATAATGTGCCTCCGCCCCTGTTCTTGCCTGTGCGTTACGAATTAACTTCAACAACGGTTCAAGAGCTGCTCAAGGTCTTAGACGAGGTTTTGAAGGGTGAAAGCCTATTCGCCTTGAAGCCGCGGACTGAGCCGATTCTGCCTTCTCCGCCTGAGATTCTGCAGCCCATAGATGTGTATTTGATGGAAATCGAGAAGCAGATGGAGAAGCTGCTTCGCACCTTGATCAAGCATGCGGTGAAGGGGCAGGTTGCGGTCTTCTCCAAGATTATCGAAGGCTTGGGCAGGTTGGATGCGGTCAGGACTTTTATTGT
>CAYLSJ010000115.1:0-1766 GCA_964386655.1 uncultured Candidatus Bathyarchaeia archaeon
GTTGAAGTCTACCTCATGTACATTGACATGCGCTCTAACTTCAAAGGCTATGAGGAATTCTACCGTCGAGCTCGCGACTTGGGCGTCAACTTCATCCGAGGCAAAGCTTCGATGGTTCTTGAAGACCCGAACACAAAGAACCTTACGATACGAGTTGAAGACATGAGCATCGGTGAGCCTATCGAAATCGAGAGCGAAATGGTTGTCTTGTGCACTGCTGCGATTCCTAAGAAAGGCTCAGACGAGGTGGCTAGAGTGTTCGGCAT
Organism: uncultured Candidatus Bathyarchaeia archaeon; assembly: GCA_964386655.1. Classification (GTDB taxonomy): domain Archaea; phylum Thermoproteota; class Bathyarchaeia; order Bathyarchaeales; family Bathyarchaeaceae; genus DATETJ01. Next base: position 267 of record CAYLSJ010000115.1, read on the forward strand.
CTCAAGAGGAAGTGACGGCTTCTTCATGGAGAGCCATCCCAAGCTCAAGCCGATTGACACTCCGACCGACGGCATATTTCTAGCTGGCGCTTGTCAAGGTCCTAAAGATATTCCATACAGTGTTGCGCAGGGCAGTGCAGCCGCAAGCAGAGCCGCCACCATACTATCAAAGCCAAAATGGAAAATCGAACCCATCATCGCAGTCGTAGATCAGAACACCTGCCAGAACACAAGAGTGAAGTGCGGAATCTGCGAGAGAGCCTGCCCATACGGCGCAGCTAAGGCACCAGAAAAGCAGCCCGCATCGGTCACACCTGCAATGTGCCACGGTTGCGGCACATGCGTAGCCGAGTGCCCAACCGACGCAATTACTCAGATGCACTTCACCGACGCGCAAATCATGAATCAAATCCATGCAGCTCTGGAAACGAAGCCTGAGGAGAAGATTCTGGGCTTTTTGTGCAACTGGTGCAGTTATGCTGGTGCCGATCTGGCTGGCACAAGCCGCTTTGAGTACCCGCCTACCATGAGGCATATTCGAGTCATGTGTTCAGGGAGAGTTGACAGAGACTTTGTGTTAGAAGCGTTGCGTCTTGGAGCCGGCATGGTGTTGGTAGCGGCATGTCACCTACCCTACGACTGTCACTACATTTCCGGCAATGTCTGGATGACAAAACGCATGACTGCGCTTAAAGGCATGCTTGAAAAACTCGGGATGAGCCCAGAACGCTTAAGAATCGATTACGTCTCAGCAGCAGAAGGAACAAAATTCGCAGCACTCATCAAGGAAATGACTGATCAAATGAATGCTCTTGGAAAGGAAAAAATACTCGCCGAAAACACCAAGCTGCGACCAACAATGGAAAGAATGCTCGCAAAGAAGAAAGCGCCAACAGTTTCTGTGACAACGCCCCCATCACAGTAGAACTCAGAGAATTCATATTACAAGCAGCGTGAGCTTTCTCCCACTCCTATCATATGCTGCCAAATTCTCTGTTCCAGCGTATGGCGAAGCTATTATGAGAGTAACCTTGCCGAACGGGTGATTCAGGTCCCCAACTGAAGGTTTTAGGCTGCCGCTTGGATGAGAGTGAGCAACTCCGATAATCGAAAAATCGATTGGCAGCATATGGACTGGGAAGCTGGAGGACCCTCTCCCACACATCGCAAACGGTGGAATCAACAGGTCTGAAACGCTGATAACGTCTCTGTTTGACTTGCCACGAAGAAGGAAGATTGTTTCTTTCGGATGGACCGCCCTAGCACTTACCAACAGTGTCTCAAGTATCTTCTTCTCGATAGTTACATTCGTGTTCATTTCGAGCTCTCAAGCAGACAGTGTGAAAGCACTCTTATAATTGAATGCTGTATAGGCAGAGATACGCACGACTGCACGAACCCAGGGAATGCAAAGTGAAAACGTGGAGACTTCTCAAACTCGATGTGAACGACGCATTCACAAACATGGCTGTAGACGAAGCCATAACAACCGCAAGAATC
>CAYLSJ010000115.1:1866-4238 GCA_964386655.1 uncultured Candidatus Bathyarchaeia archaeon
GACCTTCGAAACTGTCCCAATCTAGCCATTAATGGGAGGAAAATCTCAGGAAGCGCCCAATACCATAAAGGTGGAGTGCTTCTGCAACATGGCACGCTTCTTATCGATGTTGATCTGGAGGAAATGTTCACTTATCTAAGAGTGCCCTGGGCAGAAACCGTGAGCAAAATTGTGTGCGTTGCGAAAGAGAGGATAACATCAGTCAAGGAGGAGCTACAGCGTGAGGTGGATGTTCAGGAAGCTTATGATGCACTGGTCCAAGGATTTCAACAAGCCCTTAACATGAAACTCAAGGAAGAACCCCTTACAGAAAAAGAGCGGAAGCTGACCTCCAGACTTAGAAACGAGAGGTATTCTACATCTGGCTGGAACATAGGCAATTGCAAGGATAGAGCCGCTGATTAGGAAACTCTGAGACCACGCTGTCAGAATCCTTCACGATTCAATAATCTCTGCCTCTAGGTAGCTTTGAAAGGTCTTTGTAACTTGCACATCAACGAAATTCCCCAGCAAATCTCTATCGCCGCTCTTTATTACAATAGGTTTGTAGGCGAAATTGCGCCCAATGAGCGTGCCTGGCTTCTTTCCTCTTTCATCGATTAGAATCCGTTCCTGCCTATTCATCCACGCTCTGTTATTCTCCAAGGAGATTCTCTGCACCAAGTTCGCCAATCTTTTGCTTCTCGCAGTCACTTCTTGTTGCGGCACTTTAGGGTTCATCTGCTCTGCAGCTGTTCCTGGTCTCGGAAAGAATTTTGAAATATTGACAATGTCAGGCTTGACCTCATCAATCAACCCTAAAGTCTGCTCAAAGGCTTCTTCGCTCTCGCCTGGGAAACCACAGATGACATCAGTTGCTACCGTCATGCTCGGTATGGCACTCCTGAACGCTTCAACAACCTGCCTAAACTCTTCAGCTGTATACCGACGAGTCATGTGCCTTAACACCTCGTTGTCTCCGCTCTGCAAAGGCAAGTGCACGAACTTGAAAATATGCTCCTTCTTGAAAGCTTCAATCAGATCAGGAAGTATGTCCAAGGCTAGGTTAGGCGTCATCATACCGACCCTCACCATGAAATCACCCTCTAACAAACAGACCCGTTCCATTAGATCTGCCAAGCTAACACCAATGTCCCTTCCATAACAAGCTGTGTCCTGACCGGTTAGCCAAACCTCTCTAGCGCCTGCCGTCAGATCCGTCTGTACCCTTTCGACAATGTCGTCAATGCTGTAGCTTCGTAGACGACCACGAGCAAAGACTACGCAGCAATAGCTGCAAGCACCTAGGCAGCCTTGCGCCACGGGAACAATGCTCACCACTGGGTTGGCGGCTTTTCTTGGCAAATGCAGATTTGATGCCACGTTCATCTTGGGTTTTATGTGAGCAGCATGTTGCTTATTGACAGCCTTCTGTACAGCCTCAACTATATCTGAACCACAACTCGGACCTAGCACACCGTCAAACTGAACCTCGTCTTCTAGCCGCTTAAAATTTATCAGTGGTAAGCAGCCAGTAACAAGAAGGCGTTTGTCTCTCATTCTTGAGACTCGTTTCAGAACTTCGATGATGCGATTTTCTGTGGGAGTTTTAACAGCGCATGTATTATAGACTAGGACATCAGCCTCCTCCTCTGAATCCACGAGCTCAAAGCCAGCCTCAGCCAGAGAGCCAGCCATGAACTCGCCGTCAGCCAAGCTAGATGAGCATCCGTAACTCTTCAGGAAAACCTTATGACGTCCTAGTCCAGTATCCACAGATTCTGAGCCACCGAAAACGCTATTAATTCGATTCTACTCGCAACCTAAACGTTTAATCGAGCAGCAAAAACATAAACGTTCCTTTGAAGAGCAGATTTACACAAAAAAGCAACTCATGCTTTTGTGCTGTGCGTAAAGCTTAAAAGGAATAGGGGCAAGCATGTTTGTATCATATTTGCATCTTAACATAATGCCATATATGGACTTTCACGTGCTCTCTTGCTTTGCCTTGTGGAGAGTTGTGGAGGTGTTTGGGTGAAACTAATCACGTTATACCTTCCTGAACCCTACTTAAAAGCCTTGCAGGACTTGGTTGACGACCGGTACTATCCTAACCGTGCCGAAGCGATTCGGGTTGCAATTCGAGATCTCTTGAATGATGAGGCTTGGAGGAAAAACGCTAGTGGCTAGACAGCGCAAGCGAGTGGCAACAAAGCCTATGCGACCTAGGAAGGCTAAGCGCGCTAAGAGCTCAAGTAGACCTAGGTGTCGCATTGTCGTCTTGGGTGTTGGTGGCGCTGGAAACAGAATCGTCAGCAGATTAGCAAACGACGGCATAACAGGAGCTGAATGCATCGCAGTCAACACAGACTTGAAAGACCTCGATTCTGTTG
>CAYLSJ010000116.1:0-4226 GCA_964386655.1 uncultured Candidatus Bathyarchaeia archaeon
GTAAAGAATACTTGAAATGGTGGCTCAGCGACAAGAAAAAATAGCCGCTTAGAGCGTGTAGCTATAGGCGATCACTTAGATAACATGCTTTTGATCAGCGCCGTTTTCAAATCGTTCATATCTGCTTGGCGAGTCTCTCTGTATTTTAAGCATAAATAGTCGAGGCGCATGGAAAGTAATCGTTCTTCAAGAGACTACAAGGGAGTTTTAGAAGATTCATGTTCACTGTATTCATCATCGGCACTGCAGGCTCAGGCAAATCACTGCTCACAGCCTCTTTTGCGAATTGGCTTCATCTGCAGAAACAAGATGTCATAACGATTAATCTAGACCCGGGCGTCATCACAATTCCCTACACCCCTGACATTGACATTCGAGACTATGTCAAGATCGAACAGCTCATGCATGACTATCAGCTTGGACCCAACGGCGCCTTGATAATGGCAGCTGACCTCATCGCCGACGAAGTTGAACGCCTCGGCGACGAAATCGCCACGTTCAAACCTGACATCGCATTGATCGACACGCCTGGACAAATGGAGTTGTTTGCCTTCCGGCAGAGTGGACCCTATTTGGCGAATGAGTTGACAACAGAGTCCAAGGCGCTCATCTACCTGTTCGATTCAGTGTTCAGTTCGCATCCGCAGAATTATGTTTCAAACATGTTTTTGGCAGCAGCGGTTTACAATCGTTTTCTGATTCCTCAGGTGCATGTTCTGTCTAAGAGTGATTTGCTGCCCCCAGAAGAGACCCAGCGCATAACTGACTGGTCTGCTAATCCCTACGCTCTGGAGACAGCTATCGAAGAGAAGCTTGACGGCACAAAACGTCTTTTAGCCCGTGAAACAGTGCATGCGGTTCAGCGTCTTGGCTTAAGATTCCTGTTGATTCCTGTGGCTGCTAAGACTAATGAAGGCTTCACTAACCTCAATGCTGCATTGGAGCGCATACTCAGTGCAGGTGAAAAATACACTCCCTAGCTAGTCTTGTAGTTTACTCTGAAGTTTCATGTGCTTGTTTCTTGAGTTTGCCTTCTCCACGTTGTGCTTCTTCTACGAGCCCTGTAATTTGCAGCAGTGCTTTGGTAACTCTTTTTCTGGCTGTGTCCGAATCCTGCGCCGTTGTCGATAGGTGAAGTTCGAGATGTGGTTTGCCTTCCTCTCTGCGTCCTGGATGTGACTTTATGTAAATGTAGGGATTGTCATGCATTGTCTTGTCGATGAGTGGTGCCAAGTCGGATTCCATGAGGCGGTTGACTGCTATGCTGGTTTCGTAGAACACTGCGTTGCCAGCTATCTTCTTTAGCATGGGCTGGATTGACTCGTCGAATATAGCTTCCATCTCAGGCGGCACGCCTGGCAAAGCAATAATACTCGTGTCTTCATGCTTGATTAATACTGCAGGTGCTGTTCCAACTGGATTGTGTAATGGTGTGGCATTTTCGGGTAATGTTGCCATCTTGACTCTGGGCGGTGTTAACTCTACCTTTTCTTCGATTCTGCCTTCCCGAAGATACTGCCGGTACCTTTCCTCAATCATCTTCTTGGCTTCAACATTGACTTTCAACGGGCGGTTTAATGCTTTGGCTATGCCTTCCAGGGTTTTGTCGTCGAACGTTGGTCCCAGTCCGCCTGTGGTGATTATGATTTTTGGTTTGCGTTCGAGTGCTTCCAATATTGTTTTGCTGATCTCTGCTGTATCGTCGCCTATCACAGTCATGCGATCAACTGTTAGACCCATGGTGGTTATGCGCTTAGCCAGCCACTGCGCATTGGTGTTGCCGATTTTTCCGATCAGTAGCTCGTTTCCAACAGTGATGATCTCGATGTGTTGTGTCATTCTGCCACTTGCCCCCCCTCTATGTGATTGATTTAGGTTGTGGCTTTTGAGGCTTATGCGAGCTCTGTGCCCTGCAGTTACTCTTTTAAAGTTCCCGAAGGCTAGTGAATGTTTGGTGGAAGTTGGCTTGGTTTTGATTCCTGAAGAACACAGAGAGCATTTGAAAGAGGAATTGCGGCAAAACATGAAGGACCCCGTGCGCATAGTTGTTTTCACTCAGGAGATGGAATGCGAGTTCTGCAAGGAAGCCCGAGAGCTTGCGCTGGAAGTGGCAAGCCTCATGCCAGATAAGATAGTGGTCGAAGTCTATGACTTTGTTAAAGATGAGGCTAAAGCCAGAGAATACAGTGTGGACAAGGTTCCAGCTGTTGCAGTTGTGGGCAGAAAGGATTATGGCATAAGGTTTTTCGGCATACCTTACGGCTACGAGTTCAACACTTTCATAGAGACCATAATCAATGTGTCAAAGGGCGAAACCAACCTCAGCGAGGACACTAAGGCGAAGCTGAGAGCCTTAGACAAACCTGCACATATTCAAGTGTTTGTCACTTTAACCTGCCCCTACTGCCCCATCGCTGCTGGTTTAGCTCACAAATTCGCTATTGAAAGCGACACGGTCAAATCAGACGTGGTTGAGGTAGGCGAGTTTCCGCACTTGGCGCAGAAGTACAGTGTGATGGGTGTGCCTAAGATTGTCATTAACGAGCGCACTGAGCTGGTTGGCGCAGTGCCTGAAGCCAAGTTTGTGGCGCATGTGCTGCAAGCTGCTAAACCGCCCAGTATCTACATGTAGCATTCTGTGGCTGGTCGCATGGAAGCAGTCAAATCTGTTAAGGTCACGACCCTAGCGGACAATGTCGTTTATGTTAGTGGGCTTTTGGGACAGTTCGGTTTCTCAGCACATTTGGAAATATGTGATCATAGAGGCGAGAAGCATTCGATAGTCTTTGACACTGGCAGCATCAAGAACGCTCTGCTCTACAACATCAAAGCTCTCAAGCTTGACTTGTCTCAGTTAGAGTGCATAGTCCTAAGCCACGGTCATTACGACCACACAAGTGCAACAGTGGAGCTGATAAGAAAATCAAAAAGAAAAGTCAAGGTGATTGTGCATCCGAGCATTTTCTACCCAAGATTCGTAATCGAGAAGGGCAAGAGGCGACATTACGGGATTCCGAGAGGAGAACGCAGAGACGACATCCTAAGAGCCGGCGGACAACTCGTCGAAACCATGAAACCAGTCGAGGTCATTCCAGGCGTCTTCACCAGCGGAGAAATAAAACGAGTTGCATCATTCGAGAGGATAACATGGAAAAACTGGGCTCTAATTGACCGAAAGCAAGTGAGGGATCAAGTGCCAGAAGACCAAGCTTTGTTCATTAATCTAAGGAAAAAGAGCGTCTTGGTGATAAGTGGCTGCGCTCACGCTGGAATCGTGAATACGCTTCAAGCAGCCCAAGATGTAACCAAGACTAAGCTGTATGGATTCATAGGTGGAACTCACCTGATACGCCCAAAAGAGAACAGGTTGAAGGAGACTCTCAGCAAATTCAAGGAATTCGACTTGCAGCTGATGTCTCCCAGTCATTGCACTGGACACAAAAGCATAGTAGCCATTAGTCAAGCGTTTCCAGAAGCCTTCATACTGAACTACGCAGGACGCACTATCGACACGAGCAAGAGGCTGAAAGAGCGTGTCTTCTAAATGGGCTGTTACTGGTTCCGGTAGATCCATTTTTGGCTAATTAAGTCCCATATGTGTCCGTCTCGGAGGCTGCCGTGAACGCAGAATGCCGATGTGACTTCACCATTTTCGTTTAGGATAATCACTGCTGTGTGGCCTTCGATGAATTCTAACATAAAGTCCGGATGACCGCCAGTCCTTGTTGAATATTCCACAATGACAATTCTGCCGCCGGCTTTGTTATCGTAGAACTCTTTTATCTCTAACGTCTCATCCCAAAGATTCTTCACGTCTGTGGTTTTCAAGAACTCGGCAACTTGCCGCTCGAGCTCGGCTTGCGTGACCTGCCTCTGACCTTGCCACAACACATAGCCTAAAGCAAGGAAGCCGAAAAGACCAACCGCTATCACCAACGCTAGGGGAGGAATGAAGACTCGCAGTTTGACCACTACAGGAAATATTGTTTTGTTGCAAGGAGAAAAACCTAGAGTTTAGAACAACACTGCCCAGTTGAGCGTCAGTGTGAAAACTCTTATGTGCATTCGCGTTTCAACATGAGTTGAATCAAAATGAAGGCTGCCATGTACTACAGTTTGGACGACATCAGAATTCAAGACGTGCCCGCGCCCAAGATTGCTGCAGATGAGGTTTTAGTTGAGATGAAAGCCTGCGGCGTTTGCGGAAGCGACTTGATGGAATGGTA
>CAYLSJ010000117.1:0-2696 GCA_964386655.1 uncultured Candidatus Bathyarchaeia archaeon
TTCGGCGCTTTTGGAGCAAGCGTCATGTTTGGCTTCGCAGATGCTTTGCAGATGAGGCTTCAAGCCTTAGGGCTACTTCCACCACAAATCATCCTAGCCATACCTTACATTCTAACTGTAGCCGTCTTAGCAGGCGTGGTTGGAAGGGCTATTCCTCCAAGCAATTACAAACCTTATGTTAAAGAGTGATGTTCAAGAAGTTTCACAGCTTCAACCGCAATCTTAATTTCGTCGTCAATTGCCTTTTGAACACGATCGTCAAGCTCGCCTGTTTTCTCCCCAAGCTCAAACTCTCCCTTCCTTACACCCTTAGGAATATTGCAGTCAACCGCTAAGAGGGCTCCGGATGCTAAGCCCTTCATTCCCGCAAGAGTGAAAATAACCGAGCATTCCATCTCAACCGATAAAACATGCGCCTCACTGAACCGCGACGTAGCCAAGGTGTCGTCGCAGTAGAAAGCATCTGAACTCAAAACAACGCCTGAAAAAACCCTTCTCCCCAGTTTCCTAGCCGCTTTAAGCAACGCTGAAACCACATCAAAACTCGCCACAGCAGGATATTCAGGAGGCATAAACGCTTTGCTCGCACCATCTGCGCGTACAGCAGCAGTTGCCACAACAATGTCACCCATATCTATGTCCCGCTGAAGAGAACCCGTAGTTCCCACTCTAATCAAAACCTTAGCCCCGATTTTAGTCAACTCCTCAACTACAATAGCAGCAGAGGGACACCCAATTCCCGTGGAACAAGCCGAAATCCCTATTCCATCCACCTTCCCAGAATAAGTCAGAAAACCCCTGTAATCAGCAACCTTATGAGCCTCATCGAAAAAACCAGCAATCTTCTCAACCCTTTTTGGATCACCAGGAAGCAAAACATACTTCTCAATGTCTCCGACACCACACATTATGTGCGGCTGCATCCTCTTCTTCATCAAGACCCATCCAAACGATATTTCCAAGACTCTGCAAGTCTGAATAAATTATAAGCGTTCAGTATTTACCCATTTCTTCAACCATGCTCAAAGCGAATCGGCTACTCTTCTTTCTTCTGAGGCTCTCGAACCAGAGTGAGTATTAGCACGAAACTCGGGATGACAAAAACTGCGGCCAACAGAAAAGGAGACATTGGAGACACACATTCATACAAGATTCCACCTGCAAGATTGCCCAGCGCCATCAATATGTTATTTGTGAAGTTCGTGAAGCCGTGGACTTTTCCACGCTGCTCCTTTGGAGTCAAATCAGCCTGAAGAGCCCCGAACGCAGTGTTCATCAAAACCTGCGCCAATCCCACCAATACAAGCGTTGCAAAGACTCTTTCAACATTACCATATATGAAAAGCAGCATGGAAACCCCAAACAGAAAATTAGCCAAAAGCATCGGAATCTTACGATTGAACTTGTCAACCAGCTTACCCATAGGAACAGCCAAGCCTATCATAGTCACGAACAACACCGTCAAAATCAACGGCCACAGCGCAGGATCTATCGCTAGTTTCTCAACAGCATACACAAGAAAGTAGAGTTGAGCTGCAGCAAACCCAAAATTGCCGATCGCCATCGACACAAAAAGGTAAAACATCGAACGCGGCACTTTTCTCCACACATTGAAGCTTTCCTTAAGCGCTGTAGGATAAGCGTGGATGACCTCGCTCAAGGTAGGCTTTCGAGTGTTCACCATGGTTTCCTGCAATCGCTGTCTGAGCAAGGCTGCGGATAGAAACAATGCTACGACAACACCGTAGCCTATTCTCATGCCCTGAACCAAACCGAATCTGTTGTAGAGCAAACCTGCAATGAAAGGTCCAGGCGTGGTGGAAGCACTAGTTATGAGCGTGATTATGCCGAAGCCCATGCCTCTCCTCTCAGAAGGCAGTGAATCAGCAACCATCGCCAGAAGAGCAGGCTGATAGATGAGGCACAGGTTCATCAGCACTGTCCCAAGTAATATGAAATGCCACGACGGTGCAAGCGCGAAGAATATGTAGCATAAAGCTACTCCAAAAGTCAGAGACGAAACAAGCCATTTTCTACCAAACTTGTCTGCAAGATATCCGCCTGGAAACTGCACTGAAGCTAAAACAAGAAACGACGAGAACCCAATCATACCCAAGATTGTGACAGTCGCACCAAGCTCCAAAACATATAATGAATAATAGGTTCCAGGCAGTTCGCTAGCCAGGTCCATCAGAATCCAGCTTGCTACGATAATCGCATAGTTTCCCTTAAGAAACGAGAATTCCTGTTTGATAGTAGCAGCCAAATGCAGTATTCTCACGCTCCGTGATCTTGCTTGCCATCATTGCAAGCGAAAGCTGGTCACTTCTGTTTAGGATTGTGGCGAAAAGTGCTCAGTTTGGTGGTCACTTCGCAATGTTGCGCCATGTCATATGCATTTGCCAAATTGCAGGCATTTCCATTCTTTGGAGCTCGCGATCTATGCTGGTTTCATTCAGTTCCTTTTTCTTTTCCATCTGTATCATTTTCTTTGACCTCTACATGGCGAAGACGCTGAAGAGAGTATAAAAGGCGACGCACGTATGTAAAACATGTTGTGAAATCATTTTCAGAGAACACATATTGTAATCACAAATTGTGAGTTGCCCAACGAGAGGCGTTCGATTTGCTGAACAAGCGACTGAACGAAAAGCTGGATATATTGTACGCGTTGGGTATTCTGAAGAACGCGATGT
>CAYLSJ010000117.1:2796-4213 GCA_964386655.1 uncultured Candidatus Bathyarchaeia archaeon
AGCTTCTTGATATGTTTCCTAGCCATTAAACGCGCTGCTTCTTCGATGCTGGCTTCTTCGTTTATTGTCACAACAGGCGTTGTCATCACTTCCCGAGCAGTGACAGCGTCTGGAGGAATCCGTGCTTGAACCAGTTTTGAGACTATGTCTTTATGTGTGACTATGCCAATTGGGCGTTTCTCCTCGACTACGATGACGCTGCTTATGTCGAATTTGTTCATAGTGGCAACCACTTCCTGCATACTCGTGTCTCGTCTGACTACTCGAGGTTCTTTGGTCATCACGTCGCGAACTAACATTAATCCAGCCAAAACAACAAGTCTCCTTCAAACAAGCCAAACTTGACAAGATAGAACAGAGCAGCAACGTTTTAAGTTTTTTCGCAGGCAGACTAGTGTTGCTTCATCAAGCGCATGAGTTTCGGCATAAGTTGAACCCCACGTTTCAAAAGACCTAAGCTTCCGCCTCTGCATTCTTTCTCAGAGAATTTGGCTACTTCGTCGCCCTTGATCTTGTTCCCTGCAATCACTACTGGCACAGGATCATCACTGTGGGTCTTCAAACTGCAGGGCGTGGCATGGTCTGATGCAATGCATACTATGTGATTCTTCAGGCTGATTTTTGGCAGGAGTCTTCCAAGGAAGAATTTGTCAATGATTTCTATCTGCTGGGCTTTTAGCTTGAAATTACCGTCGTGTCCAGGCTCGTCTGGTCCTTTAATGTGAATGTAGAAACAGTCGTAACGGGGTAGTATCTCAAGCAACTTCCGAACTCTGATCATGCTGTCTTCCTTCAAGTTCTTTGATGGAGGCGGTAAATCAATTAAACGCATCCCTGCAAGTTTGGCTATACCTCTCTCCACAGGCATGTCAGCGAGGCAGGCAAAGCGTACTCTGTAACGCTGATTCATGTTAAAGAAGCTTGGCACGACATGCCCAGCATCACGAGTCAATATCAAGTTCGCCTTCAGCTTGCGTTCAGCAACGCGTTTCTTGTTGATTTCATGACGGCTTAAGATCTTGTGCGCCTTTTCGGTGAATTCGTTTACCAGCGTAGCTGAAGCTTTTGCTTCTTCTGTTTCATCCATGGGTTCACAGGGTTTAAGAATTGTTTCAGCCTTAGCCGCAGCCACGCCTAATCCTTCAACTCGCAGGTAAGCAGGGTCTGTGTTCGTGATTTTGCTGGAAAGCGGCTTTCCCTTCCGTTTTATCACTAAGACAGCTCGGTGTCCGATTGTGTTTTTAAACTCAAGGGTAGCGAGATAGGATGTTAACTTGACCTTCTTGTTAATGGCCTCGCTTAGTGCTTGGGCTTCCTTAGTTGTTAGGTCTCTGCCAGCTCGACGATCCGCTATCTTGTTTCCTCTTCCCAAAGTGGCAAAGTTGCAGCGCAGGGCGAGGTCGCCGTTTCGTATGGA
>CAYLSJ010000118.1:0-4171 GCA_964386655.1 uncultured Candidatus Bathyarchaeia archaeon
ATTTCTAACGAGCTTTCATTCAATAGCTTTAAACCAGGAACAAGCCATGAATCACCTGCGACCCGAGGCTTATCTTTGAAGAAAGCAGTTACTTTCGAGGCATTCACTCCATCCATTGACGTTATCCTCAACACATAAATGGAGTCCTCAACTGTTACAGGCAAATAGAGCAGTGTTTTGGTTATGTCTAACTCCACGGAATTTGTCGAATTAGCCAAGAAATACAAATTCGCCAAAGTGTTCGATGTATAATCAGAGATTTCTGTCAGTTCTCTTTTCGCCATTTCTTCAGCGAAACTATTTCGTTCCATAGCAAAGAAGAATGGCATCAACAGAATTAGGACAACCAAAGCCATGCTGCAAATGAGGTAGCTCATGGTGGGTGCTGCCAATTCTTACACCTCTTAAGTGCTTACTCGCACGTCAGCAATAATCAGGTTAAACACAACTTGGCCAGTCCCCAAATCCAATTGTATGTTCCTCTGAACTCCCTCTGAAACAACTGAAATGGTGCCTGTACCAACTGAGTATGGACCATAAGAGTATGTGGTTAGTCCCACGTTTTTGGCTACTAAGTCAAAATCACCCGAACCCACCGATAAATCAGTGCAGTTTAGCCTTATCACCAAAATATCAACGTAGTTTATGTACGTTGAGCCCACCAGAGTGGAAGGCCCCTCTCGAGAAACGCGCACCCTGTAGTTTAAGGCAATGCTTGCAGAATCTGTCTCCTGTTTTACCAAAACTTGACCGAAACTATCAGTGAGTGAGGATACAACAGTGCCTTCATCGCCTAGGATATAGGACGAATATCCGTTCCCAAGAGTGAAGTAGAAAGATGGCATAGAGTATTTGACAACCGCCGTGGTAAAACTGTAACTAAACCCTGGAGCGATTATTTCGAAAGATTTGCTGCTAGACATTAGCCGCATGTTTCCATAGTTGGTGGTGAAACGGATGGAACGAGAGCCACCTCGATCCCACGCAATGTCTCGCACAGCATCATCGAAAGCCAAGATAGACTTCTGTACGGTGTCAAACTCGGATGCAGCTTGCTGGCGCTGTATGACTTGAAGTGCGTAACTACCAGAGACCAAGACTAGGACGACAGTTGCCGCAGTTATTATCACCATGGAAACAGCAGGACTTGCCGCTCTTCTGTTCTTTATTATGTGGCGTCGGCAAGCTGTGGATCCGCTCATACTGCTGGTCCCCACTGGGGTGTCAGAAACATTGGCACTAGTTTGGCAGCTACCACGGCGATCACAACGAGCAAGGCAGCATGCCTAAATCCGGCAGAGATAGACTCCTCGCTAATTTTTCCCGCCACAATTCCTATGAGGTAGCTGTGGAAAATCACAGACGTTATGAAGATCGTCGTCATTCCAGTTAGATCTCTTTGACTTGCTGCACTGGGCACGATGTTTATTGTGCTGGTGGTGAACCCCAGCATCATTGTCGTAGTCGCAACGAGCAAGATCGCAGCCAAATAGGGCATAAATACGTAGGGGCGAACCGTCATTTTCTTTTCCTTTTCGACTTCCTGAGTCAGATTGTTGAATCTCGCAAGCGACTCAATCATCGCAATTGTTCCCCCGCCAACATCTATGGTCTCCACAAGCAGGAACATGGTTATCTGACTCATCCAACTGCGTGTTCGCTTTAGAAAGTCCATAATGACTTTCTTCACGGGGACTCCCCAGGAAATATCTGAACTTATCTTGCGCAGCTCCTTGCTGAACGCCCCGTAATCACGCTTTGATAGGCTTTCTATGCATTTCTCGGGAGACAGCCCTGTTTTTCTCACTTCAGTCAAATCTCTCAGGAAACTGCTTATCCCTTGTTCCATGCTGGCTTTGTTCCTTGCAAGCCTCATGTGCACCAAAGCCGCCGGAGCCGTCGCCACGAATAAAGCAATACTTATCGCTACAGGCAAATCAATAACCGTCTGCAGAGAGCTAATCACCGGAATGCTTATCAACCCCATAAAGCTCGTGAGCAGCATAAACAGCGCAATACCGATAATACTGCATAACCCAAACACTTTGTAGGGCCGCGTCTCGACAATTGGCGTCTTCGGCTGCATGGTGTGAGCCAAATAAATGAACATCATCGACAGCAAAGGCGTGAACAAGTACGTGTACAGTATTATGCCCGAGTATATCGACACGCCCGTGCTGTAAATCGCATCTACACTGAACAAAATGTAGAAACACAACGACATCATGACCATTACGATGATGAAAGTCTCCAAGAGCATTCCAAGGCGTTCCGCGGCAGCCTTGACCCGGATCGCTCTGGCCTTGAAGATATCCTCCGCCTTTCGTTCAAGAAAGTGTCCTATGTCCCCACCTATGATCACGGTGGATGCATATCCTGAGACAAAATCTCTGAATATATCCAGGGGATTCTTTCTCGCTGAAGAACCCAAAGCCGTCAGAGGGTCTATTCCGAAGATCTCGACATCTTTTATAATTTCTCTAGCCTCGCTTCGCATAGCTGGCATTAACTCTACTTCCGATAGTCGCTTGAAGCTAGAGTAAGGCGCTATGCCTCCAGAGGCCATAACACTAATGTAAGCCGCTGCGAAGGGCATTTCTCTCTCTAAACCCGATGCCCTGTCGCTAGCCTTAGACATCGGTATAAATAGAAAACCAGCTATCACGTACAACGGGAAAGGAATCAAAAAGAGCAGCGGAATGAAGCCGAAGAGGAACATAAGCACTATTGATACTACTGAGACTGGAATTGTTAACGCTGCAAAGAAGAACATCATTGAAACGTAGGTTTCGGGATAAATCTTTATCCGAGCGCGTTCCAGCTTAGCTTTGAATTCAAATACGTTTTTTAGAAAAGAGGGCGCTAGGCCTCCGAAGAGGCGAAATGACAACGCTTCAAGCTTCTTTAGAAGCGGCAACTGCTCTTACCTCCTCCCCTGCCAAAACCTTCTCGTATGTTTGCTTAGGTTTCGCGTAGTATTCCGCAATGATGGCTGCAACATCCTTGTAGCTTCTGATGTTGCGCTCTCGCATCCAATGCAGAATGTCTTTGCGTCTCCCGAGTTCTTCGAGCAAATCCTTTTTGGCTACGCCCTGTCTCTCTGCTATAGATGACAAAATCGTGCTCTCTTCTAAGTCTGATATGTGTTCATCTTTTGCTGGATACCATTTGAAAGATGTTCTGTAATCTTCGTAATCCACAATCTCATTGACCGCAATGACACGTCTGAACGCCTTTTTCTGGTTGTCTTTGGTCAGGTGAACTCGCTGTATTGAAAACACAATGTTCATCAAAGGTATGTATGCTGGTGAGATGTCCATGGGTTTCGAAGTTAGACGCTTTACTGCTGAATCCAAGTTTTCAGCGTGCATAGTGCACATGCCGCCGTGGCCTGTAGCTAACGCTTGGAAGAGAACGTAGGCCTCTTGACCCCTAATTTCACCGACAACAAGTATGTCGGGTCGATGCCGCATTGAGGTTTTGACCAAGTCGAAGAGGGCTACCTCGCCTACACCGCTTCCACCTAAACCGTAGCTTTGTCTCGCAATGAGTGAAACCCAGTTTTCAAGAGGAAGGTTAAGCTCTGCGGTTTCTTCGATGGTAATAATCTTGCTCCCGGGCTTAACTAAGCACGTCAAAGTGTTCAAAGCCGTGGTCTTTCCAGCGGCTGTTCCCCCCAAAACCATTATTGAAGACCTGTTTTCCAGACACAGCCAGAAGTAAGCCGCCATTTCTTCTGAATAGGTGCCTATGTTTATCAAGTCTATGATTGAGTAGGGGTCTTCTCTGAATTTCCTGATCGTGAAAGCCGTGCCAAACGGCGTGATCTCTCGCCTATAACATACGGCGAGCCTGTGTTTGCCTGGCAATGAAGCGTCGACTATTGGGAAGGCCGTACTAACGTGTTTCCCAGCCATATGCACGAGTTTAACTACCATGTTATCCAGAACTTCATCGTTCTCGAATTCGACATTTGTCTCGATGCTTTCAAAATTTCTATGCCAGACATAGACGGATTTTTTCACACCGTCACATGAGACATCTTCGATATTCGGGTCACGCATTAGCGGGTCAATTTGGCCGAATCCGACAAGATCTCTTTCGGCATGATAAAGGATTTTGTACCATGAAACGTCGGGAAGCCAGCCTAAGCTTATTCGGTACTTGTCTA
>CAYLSJ010000119.1:0-4154 GCA_964386655.1 uncultured Candidatus Bathyarchaeia archaeon
GACACATGGCTCAGTGGCGAACCTGAGATTGATATTTTTCTTCAACTGCCTACTTCAACGCCGCGACAAGCTTTAGGAACTGTGTGCCTTGGAATAGCTAAGGAGGCGACAAAAGGATCTAAGCAGGTTGAACGATTTGCAGAGCATCCCTATCTTGAAGCCTTTATCAACTCAACTCGCGTGAACATCGTGCCCTGCTACAGGGCGAAGACTGGCAACTGGCTAAGTGCCACAGATCGTACACCCTATCATACTGACTTTGTGAAACCTCGACTCAACGACCAGTTGAGGAGTCAGATTCGCCTGTTGAAACGGTTTATGAAAGGCATAGGCATTTACGGTGCCGAAATAAAAGTTGGCGGGTTCAGCGGCTACCTATGCGAACTTCTAACACTTCAATATCGCTCATTCACCGATGTCGTGAAAGCAGCGGCATCATTGAACAAGCCATGGATGATCGATTACATGGGCTACTACAAGGAAAGAGAAGAGGACCTCCCAAAAATCTTCGAGGAACCTCTCATAGTGGTTGACCCCGTTGACAAAGGAAGAAATGTAGCATCGGCTGTTCGCCAAGACCGCCTAGTTGAATTTGTTGCAGCCAGCCGACATTTTCTGCAGAATCCCGAGGAGCAATTCTTCTTTCCGCACCCAACCAAGACACTGAGCACAAATCAACTTCTGAAGCGCATGGAGAAGCGTGGAACAGCGCTCGTGTTTTTGGTAATTGGAGAAGTAAAAGCCGTTCCCGACATCCTATGGGGTCAGCTCTACAAGACACAGCGCTCACTTCGCAATACGCTCAGCCAGAACGAGTTCTGCATCGTCAAGGATGCTGTATGGAGCAGCGAAGCCAACTCTAGCGTGCTGCTTTTCGAAGTTGAAACCCGTTCTCTCTCGCCAACAAGGAAGCATTTTGGTCCACCAATCGAAAAACGGGCTGAGTGTGAAAGGTTTCTGCGCAAGCATCTTGGAGCAAAAGCAACGGTTTCTGGACCGCGCTTAGAAGATGACCGCTGGGTCGTAGAGACCAAACGCAAATACACTGACGTCGTCGACCTGCTGCGGAACGAACTGAAGTATGGTGGAAGACAGGTTGGTGTTGCTGAGCTGATTTCAAAAGCGGTAGCGAAAAAGGTTAATGTCTTCGTGAATGAAGAAGTCATTAGCATCTACAAAGGAAGCCGCGGCTTTGCGGAGTTTCTAACAGAATACATCGAGGGGAAGCCCAGATGGCTCGCCACCTTTCAATAAGCTCGGTGCGTTATCCAACAAGTTATATTCTTTCTATATGTTAGAAGAAAGGCTCGTGAAGCCTAGGTACAGTCTGCCCAAAGGTATGCGATACGCCACACTCAAAGAGAGAAGACAGTTCTATATAGAGGAGTTTGACTTGGCTAAGTTGAATGAGTGGTTTGGAAACTGGAGTCTAGAGGGCACTGTTAAATTTGCTGTCATTATTGGAAGGCACACTCACATTTTTCCAAAAGAATTCGCTGAAGATGCCTCAACAACGATAATTATCGAAGAATACAAGGATCTGTCAGCTGTCAGAAGGCAGATCATAGAGTTTCTGCCCGAATCAGCCTACTATGACAGAAACGTCTATGGAAATAAACAACGCGTCATCGGTCAGGAGTTAGCGTTCGATCTAGACCCAGAAAACCTGACTTGCCCGATTCATGGAACGCTAGTCGATAAGATGAAGCGACATCAAGGCTTAGCCTTCTGCGAAATAGAACTAGGCATGGTGAAAGAAGAAACAATCAAGCTCTACGAGGAATTGGAAAAGCAGTTCTCGCAGCTGCGTATTGTCTACTCTGGCAGAGGATTTCACATACACGTCTTTGACCCTGAATCTTTCAACTGGAAACGTGCGCAAAGACGTGCTCTAGCGTCGCAATTGAAGAGGAAGGGCTTCTTGATCGACGAGTGGGTGACCACTGGAGGCATGCGCCTAATACGTCTGCCTTACAGCCTACACGGCATGGTCTCAAGAACCGTGATACCGATTAACATCAGCGAACTAGACAGATTTGACCCAGTCAGCGATGACAGATGTCTGCCCAAGTTTCTGAAGCAATGATTCACTTTTTCTTTTTAGCTGCTTTTTTCTTGACTTCCTTTGCTGTTTTTTCCTTCTTCTTGTAGTAATAGTATTTCTTTTTCTTCTCTGCTGCCAACTTGCTGCTCACCGTTAGCTACGCTATTTGAGCCTAAACAGATAAGAGATTTGCTATTTGGTCGTTGCTCCCTCAAAGGCAGAGAAACCGAAGGCATAAAGCCTCCTTTACCTTTATGATGAGCATCCTCGTAGTGGAAGCGGTTCTTCATTGAAGGTCATGGATTATCGCCGAGTACTCGGCTTTGGATTTCCATTTGAGGCTCTTAACCGTGACCTGTGGCTTATCTGCCTTTCCAATGTAATTGCAGCATTCGGGGAGGGACTCTACTTTTGGTTCTTTCCCTTGTACGCAAGGTCGCTGCAAGCCAGTCCGGTTGAAGTAGGCACTGTGCTTTCATTTCTGTGGGGGGCTTCAGCGGTAACACCGATTATTGGCGGCGTCATAGCTGACAGATACGATCGGAAGAAAATAATTGTCTTCGGTTGGGCTTTGTGGGTTTTCACACCGTTGAGCTACTCACTGGCAATCTTTTGGCCTCAGTTAGTCCCAGGTGCGATTCTGTGGGGGTCCTCAATGATAGCTGCTCCAGCCATCAATGCTTACATCGTCACTGCCACTGAGAAAAAGGAGAGAGTGTCCTCTGTTCTCTCCTTCGTTTGGTCTGCTTACTCCTTCGGCTATATTTTTGCTCCAGCGGTTAGCGGATATTTGGTCAATGCAATAGGCATGCGGTCGGTGCTTTACCTAGCCACTGCTCTTTCAGCGGTAGCGACTGCTATATTTCTCTTCATAAGAAGTCAGCATGTGGCATCTGATGGATTAGGTCAGCCCGTCAGAGTCTCGGAAGGATATAAGGCGAATCTCAAGAAGGTGATGATCTGGTCTCTGTTTTATGCGGTTGCTGTGTTCATTACAGGAATCGCTCGCTCTTACATTCAATTGTTTCTGCAAGATGAGAGTGGTTTGAGAGACTTCGAGATAGGTGTTTTTGGCTCTCTATCGTTTCTAGGCATAACGGTTTTAGGAATAGTAGTGGGCAGAATGGGCGACCGATGGCAGAAAAAGGGCACGATTTCTCTTTGCCTATCCACTTATGTGGCTTGCATGTGTGCCTTAGTCTTTCTCAGAAACCCCATTCTACTTCAGCTTGTGTCTTTCATCTACGGTGGCTCTGTCACCTTTGGAGCCTTGATAAGCTCTTTTGTAGGTCAGGTTTCGCCTGAGACAAAACGTGGTCGATGGATGTCTGTTCCCCAAGTAGCGAGTATGTTTGCGCTTCTAGGAGCATCCTACGTAGGCGGTTACATTTACGCTGCGTCGCCTTTCTACCCATTTCTGATCTCGATCTTGGTAGCAGTGCCTCTGGTATTGATTGCATTTAGGCTGCCAGAGTGACGTGTTGATAGGTGTTAGGCAGCTTTTCCCTTTAGCCTTCTTCTACCCGTGTTGCGGATTGTGTGCTTGCTAGTGTTGACGTTGCCTTAGAAACACTAACATGTGTTATGTTGACGGGTGCTGCGGCTGTGTGTTCTTGAGTTGTTGAACACGCTGAACTGTGCTGTACGACTTCTTCTGTTTGTAGCGTTGTGGTTGTGTTGAAGTTGTTGTTGACGTTGAAGGGTTTGCCACAGCAACTTCTTGGATGTTGAGGGTCGATTCAGTTCAGATGAGTAGTCTGTGCCGCGTGTTTGTTGACTACTACTTCCATGCCGAGGCTGGAAGTTGTGTGCGTGTTGATGATTGGTTACTGCTATGGTGTCATAATTCAATTCTTTTTGGCTGTGGCTTAGGGATTGTCAACTGCGCTTAGCGCCTTCTTCTATCATGTTCACTTGTTGTTGGGCTCGTGTTAAGATTTATGAAGAAATGTTGTATTCGCAGCCTTTCCTACTCACATTCGACTGTGACGAATCGTGCACGACTTTGTTCCTTGGGAGAGCGAGGTTTTCATGAGGCGAAGATGGTGGGGTCGCTGGGATTTGAACCCTGGTATCAGTGGCGACGTCTCCCGCTTTCCCCTTTTTTCTG
>CAYLSJ010000120.1:0-4075 GCA_964386655.1 uncultured Candidatus Bathyarchaeia archaeon
GAATGTCAAGCACCTCGTAGTCCACGCCTTTCCGCCTGATTTTGTCATGATGCCTCATAGGAGCAAAAACATGGATTACGAGATAGTCGTTGACAATGTAACCTGGCTCGATTACGATTTCCTCAATCTTAGCCAGAGACACTACTGCTTGAATGTCAATGCCTTCGCCGTAAGAAACAACGTTGGAGACTTCCCTTATCGGATATAAAGTGACGTTTTCACCCGTGGCTCGCAAAATCTGCGTAAAACGGGTCATGGCATCCTCGTAGTAAAGGAACAGCTGAGCAAGCCAGCAGACAGCTGCCATGGCCTGTTTATTCTCAACACTCGTGTAGTCACTATGCTTCACGCCCCAAAACATGAAAGCTTCCTGATGCTTGTCGATTGTCTTCACGTTGAATTCTAAACTGGATTTGTCATAGTGCTTCCGTATTCTCCAGAGTATGCCTGCTGTCACAGCGTCATAGTAGTTGCATGCTGGCACGCGGCTGACGACGTCTATGTAGCCTGCCCAACAAGCCGCTGGATCATACGCAGGATGCTCTGCGCTTGCTTTAATCGCGTTGATGAAAGTGTAGACCTTCTGAACCGTTGGACTCCAGCCTTCGTAATCGTACAAGCCAAGTAGCGCGTAGGCGAAGGAGTCATCATAGATTTGGCTTTCTGCTAAACCGATTCTGTGCCAGTTGCCGTCGCCGCTTGGCGGAGCCCGATACTCTAGGTAAAGATTTTCGAGGCCTGAACGCAGAAAATCCACGACATCAGCCATAATGACTTCGTATTGATCCTTGTTAGCGACGTCATGTTCAACAAGCAGTCTCAAGCCCATTAACACGTAGAGGTTCTCGATGTCCATTTCTGGCAACCAGACATCGGCGTCGGTTACGGCTCTGGCGAAGCCGCCGTAATATTTGTCGTGAACGGTTGGCGTAGGCGGATGCTGCATGTTGTACAGATAAGTAGAGCCTGCCAGTTTTGCCGCGTTGAGGTAAGCTTCTGTTCCTGTGAGCTGGTAGGCTTTGATCAGTGCTGGAATGGCTCTTGCAGCGTCTATGCTATAATAGTATGTGCTTGTCTCAGTGCTCTTGAATCCGCCGTAAGCCTTCCTTGATGGGTCAGTTGTGTACTGCTGGGTCAGTAGCCAATCGCTGAGCGACACAACCTTGTTGAAGATTTCAGTCTGCTTACTCTGAAACTGTGTTTTGTTGTAGGCTTCGGCGAGGAAGTCAATGGCGAAGGCAGCAGCCAACGCGGCTTTGCCAACCGACAAATCTGGACCTGTGCCCGGAATCACGTAAACGTATGGTGCGTAGTCGATTACGAACTGATAATAGCTGTATGGCACAATTCCCATGATGTTAAGCGCTCCTCACCGTTGGCTCGCGCAGCTTCTCCAACATACGCTGTAACTCACTCTGCAAAACCTCCAAAGGCGGCGCTTTGTCAAGCACGCTTACGCTTTGATCTCCAACTGAGAAGCTTAAGCCCACAGCTGAGCCGCCTGTGAGATAACAGATGATGTAGACAGCTGCGAGAACCGTGATGAACTCCTTCTCAGCATCTGTGCAATTGGCGTAGTCGATTTCGAGGTTCATCTCCAGCTCCAATGTGACTTCAGCTCGTTTAATCATCTTCAAAACTTTCTCATCAGGCACCTCTGCTGAAGAGATGTTAACCACGTCACGCACGTCATCGACTGAGACTGTAGCCAAAACAATCCCGCTCTGAGCTGCAATATGGAGAAAAACGAGGATTTAAGGCGCATCGGACAATATCACATAAAATGGAGAATATAGATGATTTGTGTTCACGATTTAGGTTTTATTCAGCTTTCTATTCTTCTCTGCTCGGTATGCTCTGATACCCTTGCGTAAGAGCATTTCTAACACGTGGCTCACACTTGGCTCAACACGGTCGGCTTCCCTGGCGTCCAATATCTCTTTGTTCAGAATCTCTTTGAAGTCTTCAAACACTTTCCTATCTATGGTTCCCTCTACCTTGATTCTAGTCCGAAGCTGACTTGTTTCCTCATCCTCCAACGCCATACAAACTCACTTTTCGTCGCTTGTCACTTGAACCCCTTCGTAGTTTTCATAGGCTTTCATCATGTACTCGCTCCTATCAAGTTCCACTTCCTCGGCTCAACTCAATCATTTGCCAGCTTCATTCAATAGCGAAGACCATGTAGCCGCCGGCCATTTTTACTCACCTTTCCTAAAGAGCAGGACGGGAGCGAATCGTGCAGTTCCCCCAGCACCGCCTGTTCTTATTTGAAAGTCAACAAGGTCACTTTCAGTTGCACTCATGTCACCTTCAGCGGAGAAGTTGCCCGATGCTCCAGCTGGAACGGTGATGCTTAACGCTGTATCCTGGCTATTCTTCCTAAGAACAAACACTGCATTTCCGTCGAGAGAGTTGACCTGAACATAAAGAAGTATTTTGACATAGGTTCCCTTCATGCTTAGATTCTGCGCATAGGACTCTACTGTCTGCGGAGAGTTAGAATTCAAGGGATATGAACGTGTCAGATTTGCACCCAGTGTAACTGTCCAATACCCAAATGCCATGTAATCAGGAACGTTTATCAGCTTGCTTCCATCCCAGCGTCTCGGAGTCATGGTCTCTCCTAGAAACAATCCATCTGACGCAGGCAACAGATCGCTCACAAACTCTGGGCAGCCATCTGAAGATCAGACGGTTTTAACCCGCAGAGCATCCTGTGCCAAGCTGTCCAAGGCTTTTGTCAAGGCGTCAAGCCTCTCCCAAATAGCCTTGAACGCCTCATGCCTTCTTTCCCAAGTAATATTCGACATAGCCAGTTCACTCGACTCACAAACTAAGAAAAGAGAGGTGTGAGTTTCGCCTGAGTCTCGCAGGCTCGTCAGGAGCGTTTGGTGCACATCAAGCTAGCTGAAAGCCGTGGCAATGCCGGTCATACGGGCAATCGATTTAGAGCGCAGCACAGCGTAGCCTATGCGTTCGCTTGCAACAACCCCAAACACGCCATTTTTCGGGTCTTCGTAAGGTTCAGTTGTGATGTCGCGGCGTATGAGAAGTACGCCAGCCGCCGACTTGTCAACAGCATGCGCCACACCGTTAGTGCACAACGTGCTTTTGTAAATGTTCATCGTCAAAGCTTGACCGATCAGTCCCTGCGACAGCTCTGTCTCCTCGCTCGGCAAATACTGCGAATTAATGAATTCGGTTGCTGTGAACAATTGGCTCGCTTGCCTCGAATGAATAATCAGAGCGTCTGGGTGGAAATCCTCGTTTTCAATGACATCCCACAACTGGACAGCCTTCGTCCAGCTCATCGCTGAGCCTCCGCCAGGCAAAGCTGAGCCTCCTGCAAGATCTGATGCCGCCACTCCACCATACAGGGCAATGATCTTCTCAGTCTCTAATTGTGCAACAGACCTACCTAACTCCTCTAATTGTCGATTCATGACATTCCATTTGGCGTCTTCAGCGAATTCCCGCGTCCACTCTACACCATCTTTGATGAACACACTGGTTTGCACATCAACCCAATCATACCGCTCTCCATGAATGCGCACGGTGCCGCCTTCAGCTGCCACATAAGATGCGCTTTTCTTAGCCCTTGGAAAACGCTCCAAAGACTCAGTTGTCGTTCTCACATCTATGATGTCTCTGGCAATCAGGTTGGGCTTTGCCGCTTCAACCACTACATCGTGAATTCGACCCAAAGCGCCAGCCATGTCGCTGAGCAAGCCTTCCTTCATCCCAGTCCTCAAGTAGCTCAACGTAAACGGGTTGCGCATCGCCTGCTTAACCTGCGCATCAAACTCCACTTTGTACCATTCCTGATTCAGCAGCGACTCGTGCAGTTTAGGTAAAACAATGTCTTTCATCTGCGTTCACTTCACTACGAGGATACTGATCAAGTCGCCAGCTCCCGTTGCAGCCTGCTCTGCAAACGCAAACTGCCTACTGTAGTAGATCGTGTAACTTCCAGTGCCACCTTCATTCACAGCTTGATCGCCCAAAGCCAACACACGCGCTGATGAATCTCCACCGTAGACTGCTTGTCCTCTGCCAACTGCGCCGCCAACAG
>CAYLSJ010000121.1:0-4064 GCA_964386655.1 uncultured Candidatus Bathyarchaeia archaeon
TTTGTGGCAGTCTTACCCTTAACTGCCAAGATGTCCTCGGTGTTGGGAATCAACATGCCAAGCCTTCGATGCTCAAACTGCAGAAAGTTGCGTATCCAACGTGAAACACCCTGTCGACTCACGTCTTCCATGGGCATGCGACTGATCCGCGTTATCGCTAAGATCAGCTTCATGACCAAGTCGTCATCAAATATGGTTAATCGTAGAGTGATTTCAGCGTCTTGCAAGCAGTACTGGGCTAGCTCGGTGTAGGTTAAATCGTTGAGTCCCTTCGTCAACTCAATTTTGGTCATACCAACTAAGGCTGCGCCGATGTCGTCAAGAGTCACGTCTTTGTATTTCTGTCCAAAAGCGTAGATCTGGATGGATCTGTTGAAGAAGAACTTGTATAAATCAATGTGCACTCCGTAGTTGAGAAGGCAGGTTTTCCTCCCGACTTCAATTGGCACCTCGCTGAGTCTAAAGCCCAGCTTCTTAATAGCCCTGTTATGTAGATAGTGAAGGTCAAAGTCGTCGCCATTAAATGTAATCACGAAGGGGTAATCCCACAAGGCATCGAAAATGGCTTGAAGCAGCTCCTTTTCAGAATCAAAAAACTCCACACTAACATCGGCTGGAATCTTAACTAAACCTTCTCGTACACCAGTACGCCTTAGGAGCAGAACCCGTTTCACACCGTCTGAACCAGCAAGAGAAGCACAGAAAACCTGATGATCCGCTTCACGGGGATCAGGCACTCGAAACGTCAGCCTACCTTCAATTACAGTGGTCGGCGTCTCCACTTCGATATCAAGTGCAACTCTGCGGAATTCTGGAACAGGATACTCGAGCAGTCTAGCCCAGCTTTCAATGGGCTGGAGAAACTCTTTAGGCTCAGCTGTAAACAGCGCTTGTATCTTCTTTACGCTATCTTCAGCGGCTTCATCCTTCACGGATTTGAGTTCGCCGTTCTCTACTTTGTATATCATGCCTGGCGCGAGTTGGCGATCGTAGATGTAATTCTGGTAGTATTTGATGGCGGCTTCCCAGACTTTGGCTTGTTGCTCTGTGCCCATTTTTTCCCATTGTTGGGGAATGATGTCTCGCAACGTTCCTTGCGGGCGACCGCCCACGGCTAAGGGGTCTTTGGTCAACAGTCTGGTTAGAATAACTTTTCTGTCGAGTAATGGGTCATGCTTTTCAACTGCTTCGAAATGGTCAAAGCCTGGATGTTTGATGACCTGATCGATTTTTTCCAGTTCCAGAGGTGAAAGATTAGTCAGCAGGTATGGTTTGTGCCCACTTGTGTCGTGCCAGAAGTAGATTCGTTGAGACTTGGGCTCGTATAGCTTTATGAGAGCCTTTGCTCGATCACCATCGTATGTGGCTGAAACAAAAAACGATGATGAAAGGTTTGGCGGTGCTTCAAAATCCCTTTTGCGCGGCTTCCTTTCGCCTTGCACAGCTTCGGGAACTGATTGGGGCAGAGGTTTCTCTTCGCTTTTGGCTTCTACCTTGGGTTTTGGCGCTTCAAAGTACTGGTCGAGTCTGCTTCTGCTCATTTCCCTCGCTTAGTCCCAACTGATATTCGACAAACTGCCTAAAAACATTCGCTAACAAGCCTTTACAAAAGCTCATATTTCAACAGGTCTTCTGTATTCATTCAAACGGAGCTAAACCATTGCTGCGTGACGCTTGGACACTTGCTATAGAAACCTTAAGCTGGATTGAATTGCAGCGACTTGGAGAACGACTAGCGCTAGCCAGAGCTACAAAGCAGTTGGGAATTCAGGATTCGAGGGCTGTAGGTTTAGCTCACAGACTTGTGTTCGAAACTCAGCGACGCTTGAATGTTATTGATGCGGTTCTTTCTTCGGTCTTGACCCCGAAGTCGCTCAGCTCTTACAAGCTTGGTTTGCAGTCATTTCTACGCTTGTACACTTACCAAGTTCTATATGAGCGCGCTGATTTTGAGAAAGCGACCACAATAGCGAGTATGGGTCGGTCGATTCTTGGATGGCGCCAACTGAACGATGTTGAAGAGGCTCTGGGCAAGATTCTCAGCGTTGAGCTGAATGATGTTTTCAAAGGGGTCGGTGATGAGGAGCGCGTTGCGCTTCAAACTTGCACTCCAACATGGTTTGTGAAATACTGTTTTAAGATGCTAGGCAGAAGTCAAGCGCTAAGCTTCTTGGAAAGTGCTTCTTCGCCAACACCTACGTATGTACGCCTTAATACCCTCAAAGCATCAGAAGAAGCTTGCATGCAAAGACTCACGGAAGAAGGCGTAATTGTTGAGAAACAACCGTTTCTCAGGTACACTTACAAGGTTGTTGATACCAAGAAACCTCTGGCCCGAACTCACAGCTTTCGGGAAGGCTTGTTCTATGTGCAGGATAAGGCAAGCTGCCTAGCAGTTGAGGTAGCCGATCCTAAGGCTGGAGACACAGTCTTGGATGTGTGCGCGGCGCCTGGAGCTAAAACTACGTATATGGCACAGTTGATGCAGAATCAAGGCGTCATATACTCAATTGACTACTCCAAACGTCGAACCTACGAGTGGAAGAATGAGACGAAGCGGATGGGCGTTGAGAACGCTATTGCAATTGCAGAGGATGCCCAGAAACCTCTGCCAATGAATGTAGCTGCCGATTTGGTTGTTTTGGACCCCCCGTGTACTAGCACGGGAGCCTTCGGTAAGACTCCTTCGGCTAAGTGGCGCTTGACCAAACGTTCTGTGTTTACGATGGCTGAGGTTCAGTGGAACATGCTGAACAACTGTGCAGACCATGTGAAACAGGGTGGGCATCTGCTCTACTCGACCTGCAGCATAACATTGGAGGAAAACGAGATGTTGATTGAGAGGTTCTTGAAGTGGCACCCAGAGTTCAAGCTTGTAGAAACCACGCCCCGTATAGGGCTCCCCGGTCTTAGAGGACAAGACTACTGCCAAAGATTGTATCCACATCTGCATCGCTGCAATGGATTCTTTGTAGCCAAATTAACGAAAGAAATAGCTTGAACCCTTAATACCTTCTTCCTGCATGCCTACTGCTTTCGAGCCTTTTCCATTGCTGATAAGGTTTCAAAGATTATCTTCGCCGCTTGTACGCTTGTGACGCCATTGTCATATGGAGGCGTGACCTCGACAACATCAAAAGCAGCAACTCGCTCGTCTATTGTCGCGCTCAACAATTCGTAAAACATATGCGAACATAAACCATCAGGCTCCGGATTCTGAACTGCCGGCGCAAAAGCCGGGTCGAGAACGTCCATATCAACCGTCAAATAGACTTTCCTAACATTCCTTAGCAGCTTGTCGACTTTTTCAACTGTCTTCTCAATGCCCTCGCTTCGGATTTGCTGCGTTGTTATGAAGTTGATGTCTGCCTCTTTAGCATAACTTAGTTCTTCCTTGCAGACTGCACGAGTGCCAATTTCAACGATTTCTCTAGGTTTGGCTTGCTCGTTGATGCGTCGCATGAAAGTTGTGTGCGAGGTTTTCAAGCTCATGTATTCATTACGTAGGTCGAGGTGCGCATCAAAGTCTATTACTGCGAAGTCTTTGCTAACAGCTCGGGCGGCGCCCAGCGTGATTGTGTGTTCTCCACCAATTAGAACTGGAGTTTTCCTAGTGGTCAGAAGTTCCTTTGTGATATGCTCTATGCGCTTGAGGGTCTCTTGTGTGTCGCTTGTTACGTGAAGGTCGCCTATATCATGAATGCTGATGTCTTCAATGTCGATGTCAGAATGAAAACTGTAGGTTTCGATGTTTAGAGATGCATCACGGACAGCTAGAGGTGCAAATCTGGCTCCAGTTCGGTATGTGCTGGTCACGTCGAACGGAACGCCTAACAGGACATAAGAAGCCTCTGCGAATGGTTTTTGAAAGCCGCTGAAAACGGCAGATGGCGAGACATAAAGCTCCCGGTAGCTCATGACGTCATATTGTGCCATATCGGTTCTAAACGTTTTGCATCAAACTAGGTGTTGCGAGGAGTAAATGTTAAATATGCCATACGTCATAGTCTATATCAGACACTGCCCGAAACCGTTGAGGTCAGTAAACCATAACCCCACATCGA
>CAYLSJ010000122.1:0-4057 GCA_964386655.1 uncultured Candidatus Bathyarchaeia archaeon
CAAGGAGACAGGAATCGAATCCGCCGTGCTGCTGGCATTCAACATGAAGAACATGGCTGCCACCTGCAGAGTTGAGGCAGGAAGACAGCTTATCCCAAAAGCCGTAGAAAGCGGCATGAAGAATTTGCTGATTGACACATGCGTCTTGGAGGTGCCGACTCTGGGATCTGCGTTCAGAGCAACTTATGAACTGAAGAACGAATTGGGATATCCAACAGGATGCGGGGCTCACAACGCAATTAAAACATGGAGAGGGCTCAAAGGCAAAATGGGGCTCCAAGCAGTCAAACCTTGTGTTGCAGTTGCGAATGCCTTTACAATTGCGGCAGGAGCAGACTGGATGCTCTAAGGGCCAATAGAAGACGCCCCTTAAGTCTTTCCAGCAGTGGTCATGGTAGACTCAGCCTTCGGACAACTTCTCATAGAAAATGGAAAAATGCTCTCAACAGCTCATCCGATTTTCAAAACTGCTTAAGAAAGGAGTTACTCCCGCTTTTCCTTCAGTTCTTTACGCCCACAAGGTTCTTGGCGACTCTGACAGCTTCCATGGCGTCTTCGCCGTAGCCATCTGCTCCCGCTTCTTCAGCCCACTTCGTCGTGGCAGGTGCGCCTCCGACGAGAACTTTCGTTTTGCTTCTCAGACCTGCTTTCTTCAAGGCTTCGATAACCTCGCGTTGAACTGGAAGAGTTGTTGTCAGTAATGCAGACAAGGCAACGATGTCTGGGGTCAGCTCTTTGGTTTTTTTCACGAATTCCTCAGTCGGGATGTCCTTTCCGATGTCATGTACTTCGAAGCCCGCTGTGAATAGCATCATGGCAACTATGTTCTTGCCAATGTCGTGAATGTCGCCTGCAACGGTTCCGATTAGGATTTTGCCCAGTGCTTGTCTCTTTTCGCTGCTTTTCTTGATGAGTGGTTCTAGGACCTCTGCGGTAGCTCTTCGTGCTGCTTCGCCTGCAGCGACCAGATGAACTAGAAAAATCTCTCCGTTCTCGAATTTCTGGCCGATTTCCTTCAGGACTCCTGTTAGAGCGTTGACGACTTCTAATGGGTTATTGCCTTGATCTACCATTTTCCTAACGGTGACTACGAATTTGTCCGAGTCATAGGTCAGAAGTTGTTCTCTGAGGTTTGAGACAAGCGTACTCATGATAACACCGCATTAGTCTGATTCGTTTAGAGCTGTTCTCCCAAATTTAAACCTATGCTTCAAATGCAGTTTCGATCTGCGTGTGGCTTTACTAAGAGCTGCCGAGTAGGAAACCGTTAAAAGGCTTCTGAAACCTCAATTCCATACACACCTTGAGCCGAGGAGTGTCTAGTAGATGTGGCTGAAATTCTTGAATCGGGAAGAGATAGAAATGATACACCGTGCAAGCCTAGATGTCTTAGAGGAGGCCGGTGTCTCGATCCAAGATCCTGATTTCCTTAGGTTTCTTGAGACTGCTGGAGCTGTCGTTGACTATGACAAGAAAACAGCTAGAATGCCACCAGCTTTGATCAATGATTGCATGAAGAAGGCGCCCAAGCAGGTGACGTTTTATGCCCGCGACCCAAAACATGTGGTAAGATTCGATCAAGGAAGAATCTACGCTCACCCCACAGGTGGAGCTGCCAACGTACTTGACCTTGATTCAGGAAAAGCTCGACCAGCGACGCGGAAGGATGTTGAAGATCTTACCAGAATAGTGGATGCGCTTCCAAACATTCATACTCAAGTAATGATAGTTTACCCGAACGACGTTCCTGAGCGCTTAAGAGACATCTACGCCGTTGACGCTGTCCTGCGGAATACTGGCAAGAACTTCGACGCCACACCCTACAACGATGTAAGTTTCGGCTTCATAATCGAAATGATCAAGGCAGTTCAAGGAGAAGAGCAGTTTGCAAAAGAACCGATAATAACTGCTAGTACATCGCCGACCAGTCCGCTTCAGTTCTCAGCTGAAGTCACGAAGATGACGACCAGAGCAACAAAATACAATCTGCCCATAGCTGTATTGCCATGCCCGCTAGCAGGAGCAACCAGCCCAGTTACCCTTTCTGGAACATTAGTTCAACAAAACGCAGAAATGCTGTCAGGCATAACCATGGTGCAGCTTCTCAATCCTGGAAATCCTGTTCAATACTCACCTCGATGCATACCGCTAGACATGCTGACAGGTCAGGCTTGCTATGGAATTGAGGCTACTATGATGAATGTGGGTTGCGTACAGCTTGCCCAATACTATGGCTTGCCTTGCGATGTGTACGGATTGGACACAGATTCGAAAATTCCTGATGAACAAGCTGGCATAGAGAGGGCTATGGGTGGTCTTCTACCTGCATTGGCTGGCGCCAACTCTTTATCAGGTGCAGGGTGCATAGAGGGAGGAATCACTGCCAGTTATGAGCAGTTGATCATTGATGACGAAATCTTTGGCATGATATTCAGAGCAGCTTCAGGCATTGACGTTAATGAAGAGAAGCTTGCGACAGACGTAATAGTAAAAGTCGCAAAGGAATCATCTAACTTTCTCGAACAGAAGCACACTCTGAAACACTTTCAAAGCGAATACTTCAGGCCTAGGCTTGCTAACAAAGATGCAAGGGCACGGTGGGAAAGAATGGGCAGCAAGAGCATGGTAGAAGTCGCAAGAGAGAAAGTGAAGAAAATACTGACTGAACACCAGCCGCTGCAATTGGATGAAGACTTGAAGAAGAAAGTGGAAGAAATCCTGAAAACCGCGACAAAAACCCTCGGCCCTTAGACGAGTTTATTGAACGAAGGAAACCTTCCCAGATCACGGTGTGGAAAGAACATGGCCATAGCGAATTCGCTCTGAAAATCGGGTTCTGTAGCTAGTTCAACATAACCGCTCTTCCGGCTGATTGCGGCTGCGGTTCTTCGCAGTTCTCTCGAGATCAAGACCATGCGTGATCCTGCGCCAGCCGCATTTCCCACAAATTTTATTCGTTTTGTTGGAATGTCTGGAACTTCTGGTCTCTTCAATTTGCGTTCCAAGAGCTTTACAGCAACGCTCTTTGGAGGGATGCTGACTTTTTCAACTTGTACTGGTTTCTCGTCGAAGAAGCCCATGTCTTTTAGAAGCCTTATCTTTTCGATGTGCCCTGGATATCTGAGTGTCTTCTCAGCCATGTTCTTTGCGCTCTTCACGGTGTGAAGTAATGTTCGAAGTCCGTCGCTGTAGAACGCCTCAAGTTTGCCGACGCCGGTAAACTCTATCTCTTCCACGTCACGTAAAGGCTCAACTTCTACCAATTCACCGTTCCTGACGATTCTAGCTTTTCTAGTGTACTCGTCTATAAGACCCTCAACAGACCACGTGATCGTATAGCCTAAAGGCGGAATTGGCTTTGCAGGTAAACCTCCCACTAAGATCTCGGCGTTTTGGACTTGATCAAGCTTGCTGATTCCACGCATCAAGAGTATGTGGCTTAAGCCTGGCGCTACGCCGCAATCTGGGATAATTGTTACACCTGCTTTCACTGCTTCCTTGTCTAGGGGGAGTGGGTTCTCGGGCATGAAGGAAACGTCGATCATATTTACTTTCGTCTCAATGCATGCTTCAAGCGCTTTGTAGCCTACTTCTCCAGGTAATGCTCCTATGACTAGGTCGAAACCTTTCATAGTGCTGACAAGGCCGCTTCGGTCGAACACATCAAGCTGAGCAGATGAGACATTCTTCTTGTGAATTCGAGCGGCGGCTTCTTGTGCTCGATTCTGATCCTTGTCAGCCATTACTATCTTTGCAGACGGCATGCTACCAGCGAGGTCTCTTGCGATTACAGACCCGATGTGTCCCGAGCCTAATACTACTATTCGCATATGACCACCTTGTTCTAAATGATCGGGACAGATTTTATCTTGTAACGATTTATGATTCCCTTCAGGGTTTCGCTCAAGTTCTTCTCGATTTCTGATGGTAGCGGTTCTGGGACGTGTTCTCTCAATATCTTGTCAACGGTGTCTCTCGCTTTGGTGATCATTTCTTTTGGCGTTTGCTTTCTTGAAGCCTCTAAAGTTGACCGGTCAATGACATCAGACGGCATGAA
>CAYLSJ010000123.1:0-4056 GCA_964386655.1 uncultured Candidatus Bathyarchaeia archaeon
TGTGTAGAATGGGTTCTCCTTGGTTCCGCTGACATGGACTTTTGCCCAGCCGTAGCGTTCAATATCTAGGTGAGCGAGGCGACGCGCCGCACCTGCTGCAGAAATCATAGCTATGACAGGTCGGGTTTCTGGTTTTCGTAGGCTTTTTTGGACAGTGTCATGAATGTGCTTAACTATCTCTTCAGCTGTGTCTGTAGGCTTTCCTTCTTCATGTAATGGTTTGCCACTCAAAGCTTCGACTGCTTCGTTCAAGCCTACAAACCCGATGAGACGAGTAAAGTTCTCGAATCGTGCGTACTGCTCGCCGTCCGCTTTATGCGTCAATAATGGAACTAACCCTTCCCTAGCACGCATCTTCATCGTATAATATTTAATTTCTAAGGCGCGAAGCACCATTTCAAGCTGCTCATTCAACAGCTCATAGAATTTCAACATTTTTCCTTCACATTCGTAAGCGAGTCTAGGCAGGTTCACCAGCACGCTGTCTATACTTCCCATCCTGAGAGTGTCAAGCTCCCAGTCTCCTTTCCAATCGTTGGCGAAGCGGCTGCCAGTCGCCACGTATGAAGCGCAATTCTTCTCCTTCTGTGAGGCGAGATTAGCGAAGTATGGTAGTCCATTTCCTGCTGCTAATTGATGAGTCAAAGCTAGAAGAGGTTCTTGTTCCTTGCTACGAAGCGCTTCTGCACGCAACTTGATTATGAGGCTGGGTTGAAAAACTGGTCTGCGGCTGCTTTCCTCTAAGATTGCTTCTAAAAGGAGCGAAGCTAGAAGACGTGTTTCCTGCTCATAATCCGCATACGCGCCGATTTTCTTTCCTTCAACACCGAATGCCTTTTCTTCTCTTAAGAAGTCTGGAGCAGCAAGCTCTATGCCGAGTGATACAGGCAGAGTCGAGTCGAAGCTTGTGAGGGTCTGATTAAGATTTACGACGAAGAGACGCAAGTTCTGTCGTATTCTGTCGGTTTCGACACCCTTAACGTATGGTGCCAAGAAGATGTTGAAGTAGTCAAGCAATTGCTCTCCGCAGACTTCGTTAGCTGAGGTTTTCAGAAGGCTTGTTGCAGTTGCTAGTGCTGCCTCCAGGCTTTTTGGAGGAGGATAAGAGGCAATGGCTTGTTGCGGTCGGCTCAGCTGCAGCCCATATTTGAGAAAATGTCTCAGATCATGTGCGAACTCGCTTGGCTTGAGTATCCATGAGCCTAGATTGTTGAGGTGAAGCGAGCCTGAAAGGTGGGCATCTGCAATGTCACGCGGTAGGACATTGAGAAGTGTGTACTCTTCGATAACTGAGTCGCCGGCTGAAGCATGAACATTGTTGACGGTTAAGGATGTGCTGCCTGCTGATTTGATGAGTTGGGTCACGTCGTAGACTGGCAGTCCAAGCCTTGTCAGCTTGTGTCTGTATTCTTCTAAGCCTTTTTCTATGAGTATGGCGTTGACGAACTCTCGGATGAGTGGGGCTGTCAGATACTTTGTCTTGACTTCTAGTAGTCTCGCTTCTGTTTCGCGGGCGATTTTCTGTGCTAAATCTTGGGGCACTTTTGCTTCTTTCACTAGTGCTTGTGCGATTTTGTTTCGGTCAAACTCTTCCATGGCTAGGCGTGAGCTGCGCACCATCATCCGGCGTCGTTTGAACGCACGTTCCTCTATGGCTTCTGTGACATCGACGAGCATGTGTCCAAGCTCGGTGAGCCTGTATTTTTTGGTCTCAGGGTCTGGTTCAATCAGGTCGGCTTTTACAAGTGATTTTAGGTGATAGGCGAATCTGCCCGCGTCTCGGCTTGGGTTAAGATGAAGGATGTTCATTATCTCTGTGTAAGAAAGTGGACCTCTGTCAAGGAGCAGGCTCAAAACCTGAAGCCTTAATGATGAAGCTACAGCTTTGAGCACGCGTGCTCCTAGTGGACGAGGCATGGAACATGCACTTTCCTTTGGCTTGTGCCTTTGATTTGCGGTTATCTGGCATTTATAGTTGAGCAGTGGTTTAAGAACTAGCCTTTAAGGGTTCCAAGTTGGTTTCTCGTTTAACGGTTTCGATGATTTCTCCGGCTCTGGTTGCGTTGTTTAGGAGTGCTCTCATTCGGTAGCGGCTTTTGAGTGTTATTAGGACTTCTTCAAGTAGTTTCTTGGGTCGGAGGTAGAATGCTCTGTAGTAGTCGCAGGTCATTTTCTGGATTTGTTCAAAAGGCACTGCGTGAGGTGAGATTTGTGAGACGTAGACGCCGCTTTCCCAGTGTTTTTCTTCGTCTATGAAGCCTTTTTTCACCAAGTCATTCCATAAATCAGTCCCAGGGAAAGCGCTTAGAATGTTTAGTTGCGGTACATCTATGTCTAATTCGTATGCGAATTTGAGTGTGTTTTCTACTTCTTTTTTGGTTTCGTCTGGTGCTCCTACTATGAATGAGCCTACTATGACGTCGATGCCTGCTTTTCGAGACCATTCTACTGCTTTTCTGGTCTGGTCGGGTGTGATGCCTTTGTTGTAGTAGTTTAGGATGCGTTGGTTGGCGCTTTCAATTCCGAAGTATATGAGGCGGCAGCCAGCTTTCACCATGTCTCTGAAGACTTCGTAACGGCAGTTGTCCACGCGTGAATCGCAGAACCATTCGATGTCCAGCTTCTCTTTCCTTATTTCATGGCATAGTTTCTGGATTCGCCGCAGGTTGAGGGTGAAGTTGTCGTCAACGAAGAGGAATTGTCTGAAGCCCTGAGTGTAAAGCAGCTGCAGCTCTTTCATTATGTTGTCAACTGAGCGAGGTCGCCATATGCTACGAGCGAACTTTCGGCATCCGCAGAATCCGCAGCGGAAGGGGCAGCCTCGTGATGATATTATGGATGTGAATTTGCTTGTTGCGACTTTGATGCCGAAGATTTCAGAGGCATATTCGGCTTTTGTTAGGTCTCGGTTTGGGATGGGCAAGGCTTCAATGTTGCGTGTTAATGGTGCGTCAGGGGTTGAAACTACTCGTCCGCTGTTTCTGAATGTTAAGCCGGGGATTTCTTCGAGTCCTTTCTTCTTCTTGGCGTATTCTGTTAGTCCGACGACAGCGTGCTCGCCTTCTCCGCGTACGATTATGTCTACGAATGGGTATTTCTTGAGTATTCTTTCTGCGTTGAAGGTTGCGTGGTAATTTCCGAATACGATGAGTAGGTTGGGATTGTGTTCTTTTGTACGCTGCGCCAGATTCAGCGCTTCTTTGTATGATGTTATCAGGACTGAGAAGCCGAGGATGTCAGGGTTCTCCTTTTTCACCCATTTCACGACTTGCTCAGAGGACAGCCCTTGTGCTGCTTGGTCAAGGACAGAGACCTCGATGCTGTTGTCCATGAGCACGCCTGCACAGTAGAGCACTCCTAGGGGCGGCCAAGGCGCTTCAATCTTGCCTTTGGTTTCTGGGGCTGGGCTGGGGGAGATGAAGGAGAACTTCATGTTTATGCCTGCTTCACATTTTTTCCGCTTAATGGTGAGATAAGTCTTCTCTGTGATGGTTAACGCTAAGTTCTTATTTCAAGGAGGATACCATCAGATAAGCTAAAGAGAAAGGGGCTGTCGGCTAGCTTGGTCTAGGCTATGAGCCTCGGGCGCTCGTGACGGGGGTCCAAATCCTCCCAGCCCCACCACCTCAATGATAAGGCTATTCTGGATTTTGATGACACCAAACCACATTATATCATCAAAACGCACATAGCTCAGTAGAAGAGGGCTCAGGGGTATGCCACCTTCTTTTTTCACACGGGTTTCCAGGCGCACGAAACAACATACTCAAACGTCACGCATGCCAACATGAAACTTCACGCATAACAACATAGAAGCTCACCACAAAACACGAGCCAACAGCCCCAGAAACACCATACAAAACCAGAAACAGAGCCTAGAACGCAAACTGAAAAGTTGAACTTTCACGCTGAAAAAAATTTTCCACACTCATACTAACCCTAGACACGCTACTTTACGAACGACAGACTAAGCAGCCTCCCTAGTCACCGTGAGAATACGGACATAATCAGCCGTATCATCACAACTATCAGCAACCTCCTCCAAAGACTGCAACA
>CAYLSJ010000124.1:0-4043 GCA_964386655.1 uncultured Candidatus Bathyarchaeia archaeon
CGGTGTGAGCAGAATCTTGACGGTGAATTCGCATAATCCAGCGATTCTCAAAACATTGAACCTGCCCATAAGAGACTTATCTGCAATTGGGCTGCTTGCTGAGTACTTTAGGAAGCAGGGTTTTGAGAAGGCTGTGTCGCTGTCTATGGGTAAGAAGGGTTTGGATACAGCGGCGGAAGCTGGCAAAGTGCTTGGGAGCTCTTATGATTATGTTCCAACCCAGCGAGACGTAGTGACAGGAAACGTAACTATCGAGAAGAAGCAGCTAGATGTCAAGGGCAAGGATGTGATAGTTTTCGATGACATCATAAGCAGCGGCGGAACGATGATGAAGGCTGTTGCATGGGTGAAGGAGCAGGGCGCCAAAACCGTTTACGCTGCATGCGTGCATCCTCTGCTGA
Organism: uncultured Candidatus Bathyarchaeia archaeon; assembly: GCA_964386655.1. Lineage (GTDB taxonomy): Archaea > Thermoproteota > Bathyarchaeia > Bathyarchaeales > Bathyarchaeaceae > DATETJ01. Next base: position 402 of record CAYLSJ010000124.1, read on the forward strand.
CTGAAGAAGTGAAAGAGAAGATACTGCAGAGTGGCGCGGACGGCGTGGTTGGAACCGACACTGTGCAAAGTTCGGTTAGTAGGGTTTCAGTTGCGCCTCTTATAGTTCAGGCTTTGAAGAAGTGAGATGCCGAGCTGTGGCTAGGCTTTTCTTTCTGCTTTCTGGTGAGCATGTGACTCTGCCGTCTTCTGAGTTGAAAGCCATTCTCGAGACAGAAGGACATGAGTACAGTGTTGTGGGCGAGCTTAGGCAGGTCCTACGGATTAAAGCAAGCATCGAATGTGTAGAGTCGATTGTGCGAAGGGCAGCTTTAACCCGTGTGTGCTGCAGTGAACTCTTCTGTTCCAAGGCTACTACAGCTGAAATACTGAGACGAAGCCGTTCTGCAAGGTTTGAGGAATATCTTGAGAAAGGCAAGACGTTTGTTGTGCGTGCGAGAAGAATTGGCGAAAGCGCGCCAAGAGTTGACAGCTCGAAGTTAGAGCGAGAGATTGGCGCCATAGCCTTGGACAGAGTTGAACAGGCAAGAGTCCGCTTGACTAATCCGGACGCTACATTTCTAGGCATAATAACTGAGGATTCTTTCATTCTTGGATGCAAACTTGCTGAGATTCAGCCTAAGCCTTTTGTTGAGAGGCGTCCGCGTAAGCGACCTTTTTTCCATCCGTCTGCCATGCCTGCTAAGCTTGCGCGTTGTATGGTTAATTTGGCTCAGCCGAAGGTTGGCGATTTGGTTCTTGATCTTTTTTGCGGCACGGCTAGTATGTTGATTGAGGCTGGGTTGATTGGCTGTCGAGTTGTGGGCTTTGATGTTCAGTGGCGTATGGTTAGGGGTAGCCTCCGCAACCTGCGGTATTATGGTGTTATGCCTGAAGGCATGCTGAGAGCAGATGCTAGATGCCCACCGATTCGTCAGGTTGACAGTATGGTGACTGATCCGCCGTATGGCAGGTCGGCGAAAACGCTTGGACGCCCTGTCAATGCCATTGTTAAGGATTTTCTTTCAACCGCGGCTGACTGTGTTCCGCGTGGGCGGCGGGTTTGTGTTGCTTCTCCCAAGGATGCGAGAATTGATGGGATGGTGGAGGGTTCTGGTTTTAAACTTGTGGAGTCGCATTATGTGTATGTTCATCGAAGCTTGACTAGGGAGATAGCTGTACTGGAGCGGGTTTGACTGTCATGAGTTTGCAGGTTGTTTTTCTCGGGACTGCGGCAAGCATTCCAACTGATACGCGAGCTCTGCCAAGCGTTGTTGTTAAGAGAAAAGACGAGGTTTTCATGCTTGACTGCGGCGAAGGCGCGCAGCGGCAGATGATTAAAGCGCGTGTAGGTTTTCACAGGAAGATGAAGGTCTTTGTTACACACATGCACGGCGACCACGTGCTTGGTTTGCCTGGGCTTTTGCAGACCATGTCATTGTTGGATAGAAGGCAGAAGCTTGAGGTTTATGGACCTGTTGGCGTTAAAGCGTTTGTTGACGCGATTGAGCAGACCGTCCAGTTTGTGCTCACGTTTCCCGTTGAAATCCACGAGATAGAAGACGAAGGCGTAGTCTGCGACGACGAGGAATACTATTTTGAGGCTGTGAGAACAGACCATGTGGTTCCAAGCTTTGCCTATTCCTTAGTTGAAAAGCCGAAGCTTGGAAGATTCAACCCTGATAAGGCGAAGGCGTTAGGCGTGCCAGAGGGACCATTATGGTCGAAGCTGCAGCATGGTGAGACAGTCAAAGTCGCAGGTGGGAAAGTGATAAAGCCTGAACAGATTGTTGGACCCCGACGGTCTGGCATTAAAATTGCATATTCAGGCGATACAAGACCCACCAGAAGCCTAATGACGCTGGCTGAGAACGCTGATTTGTTGATTCATGAGGCTACGTTCGCTGATGATTTGTCGGAGAGAGCTCTGGAGGATGGGCATTCAACTCCGTCGCAAGCTGCGGAGACAGCCCGTAGGGCGAAGGTTAAACGGTTAATTCTGACCCATGTGAGTTCCCGGTACAGTGATACTCAGCATTTGTTGGAGCAGGCGAGGAAGATTTTTCTAAACACGAATGTAGCTGAGGATTTTATGACGATTGAGCTTCAGGCGTCTGATGTATAGTAATGTTTTAGCGCGCGCTGCCTCTCCAAGCTTAGATGAATCTGGACGCTATTTTGCATCCACGCGTGCAAAAGATAATCATGGTCTAAGCAAGGACCAAAAGGTTCTAATTATCATTTTTTCAAAAGACATTCTTGGACGATGATTGAATCGAGGTACTTTGAAGGGGATAATTGGATGATGCCTTGTCTCGCTACTGAGTCCACCAACATCATGTTGCATGCGTTCACAGAGACATATCAAATAGTGTGCGGTTTGATCCGCTAGAAGCGCTGAAGCATGTACATCAGGTTGTGAGTTGTTGCTGTTGGTTGACAGTCACATGACTTTAAATTGAGAATAGCCAAAGAAGGATGATGGATCTGCATGACTGAAAGGTCGATTGAGAAGAAGATATCGAGCGCGTTATTGGTCTTGCTGCTTGCGATATTTTCCGCTTCCCTAATTGATTCGGTCTCTGCTGATGTGCCTATGGTGAACTCAGTTAAACCTTGGACACGCTCAAGCGACAGTCACACGGTTCTCAACATCACGGTTACTCATCGCGATTACTACACCGGGCACTACGTGGATTGGGTTCAAGTCGACGTGAACGGGACAGTGGACAATGTTGATCTTTCGCCGCCGCAGCCCATCAACCTGCCTTTTCTAGTGCAATATGACATGGGCATAGTATCTGGCACTTCAACGATAAGAGCAAGGGCACACTGCACTCTGCACGGCTCAAGCGCATGGACAAGTCCCTCTGGATTAGGCGACGACGCTGCCCGTGTTGGTGGATTCTTCAACCCAAACGCTACTGTTCAAGCTGATGCAAACCTGGTTCTTCAGATTATGATATTTCTTGTTCTAGCTGTCGGGTTCTTTGTGGCTCGGGCTGAGCGCAACTTCCAGAGGCACGGGTTGATTATGGGCGTTGCCGTGGGGTTGCACACCATCTCCATATTAATCGTCATGGTACCGTCTCTGGCAGCAAGCCGCGGACTGTTTGCCGATCTGTACACTGGTCTCGCTCTGGTCGTGCTTTCACACGCCGTTCTTGGCAGCCTTGTCGAAATACTTGGAATATATCTCGTAGTAACATGGGCACTGAAACGGAAGAACGCACAAGCTTGTTCTAAGCGGAAGACAACAATGCGGGCAACAGTGCTACTGTGGCTGATCGAGCTGATCACCGGCATATACACATACATCTTGCTGTACACACCAGCCTAACCAGTCTACGCTGCGTCAAGGTCCACAAGTAAAATGATGCTTCATCGTTTTCTTCTGTACATCCAAACTACGAGAGGCAGGGCGACGGCAAGATAGGAGATGTGTATAATGACTCTAGCCCATTCAGCCTTCACGGTGTAGCCGAACATGACTGCGAAGACAGAGCCCACGACGCCCTTATGATGTAACACGCTGTCGCTTGGAATGCTCAGATTATAAGCATAGTGACCCAGCAATCCCCATGAAGCAGATCCTGTGTATTCTATGAGTTCATGTATTCCGTAACCAGCTAATCCACCAGCCAAAAGCACTAGCAAGATGCTT
>CAYLSJ010000125.1:0-4040 GCA_964386655.1 uncultured Candidatus Bathyarchaeia archaeon
CAGTCATAGAACAAGAACGAAAAGGCGACTTCCTAGGCAAATGCGTCCAAATCATACCACACGTAACAAACGAAATAAAAAACAGAATCCGACACGTAGCCAAAGAAACAGACTGGAACATCATACTAACAGAATGCGGCGGAACCGTAGGCGACATCGAAGGCCTACCCTTCCTCGAAGCCATACGCCAAATGCGCCTAGAAGAAGGCTACGAAAACACACTCTACGTACACGTCGCCCTAGTCCCAATCTTAGGCGTAACAGGCGAAATGAAAACCAAACCTCTACAACACAGCGTAAATGAACTTCGCCGCATCGGCATCCAACCAGACACCATAGTAGCACGATGCGAAAAAATGATCGACAAAGAATCCTTAGCGAAAATCGCCTTATTCGGCACCATACCTGAAAACGCAGTCTTCTGCAGCTACAACGTTCCATCCATCTATCAAGTCCCGATAATCTTGGATGAACAGGGCATGGGCAACTACATCTGCGAGCGACTTCACCTAGGCGAGCGCAAACCCGACTGGGACAGTTGGACACAATTCGTCAACTCCATCCTTAAACCCAAGTCTGAAGTCAGAATCGCCTTAGTAGGCAAGTACGTTCAACTGGTCGACGCCTACGTGAGCATGAACGAGGCATTCCGCCACGCTGGAGCTGCCTGCCAGACAAAAGTCACCGTCGATTACATCGAAGCTGAAACCTTAGAGCGTGATCCCGACGCTATCAACCGCCTGAAGAACTACGACGGAGTCTTCATACCATACGGTTTTGGTCCACGAGGAACCGAGGGAAAAATCAAAGCCATACGCTTCGCCAGAGAACACGACACCCCGTTTCTTGGCATATGCTTGGGCTTTCAACTCGCTGTCATAGAATTCGCTCGCAACGTATGCGGGCTCGAAGGCGCAGGCAGCACTGAGCTTCACCCTGAAACACCACATCCAGTCATCGACCTCATGCCAGAACAAACAGCTGTAAAGCACAAAGGAGCGACCATGCGCCTAGGCGCACACAAAGTGGTAGTAGAAAAGGGCACACTTGCCCACAAACTGTATGGCTCAGATGAAATATCCGAACGCCACCGCCACCGCTGGGAGGTCAATCCAGAATACTGGAACACGCTAAAAAAGCATGGAATGGTATTCACTGCAAAGAGCGAAGACCAACGAAGAATGGAAATCCTTGAACTGCCAGAAAAATTCTTCTTCTTCGCATCCCAGTTCCACGGCGAGTTCAAAAGTCGACCGAGCAAACCAGACGGCGAATACTACGGGTTCGTCAAAGCATGCTTAGACAAGAAGCAAGGCAGAGCTAAGCACCTGCAGGAGCTCAAACCAAGCATTGAGATAGAGAATGCCTAACGTTGCGAAGACCATAAAACCATGCTGCTAGCATTTCAATGCCTCGTTTGCCGTTGGTGTGTCACAGGGAATGGATGAGGAAATCTCTTTCCCGCTTAAGAGAACAGGCATCGTTGTAATCGCAGCTGGTCTATTGGTTCTTCTTCTGTACCTCTACTTCTTTGTTCCATTCGGCGGTTTCGTTGAAGCGCTTAAGCAGGCAGATCCGTTTTTCTACTCTTTAGCTGTAGGCTCCTTGCTCCTAAGCATGGCTTTTCACGCTCTTGCTTGGCAACGCCTACTTCACCTTGTGTCAGTTAAATGCTCTTTTCTCAAGACTTTTCAGATTGTTTGGGTTGGCAATTTCGTCGACCTGCTTGTTCCCGCAGAGTCAATAAGCGGAGACATTTCTCGTGTCTATCTAATGTCAAAGGAGTCAAGTGAGGACGCTGGCAAGGTTGTAGCTTCTGTAGTCGGGCACCGTGTCCTGACCATGACTATAACACTTGGAGGCTTGATTATCAGCTCAGTGTATTTTGCGGTCGCGTACAGTGCGCCTATATTGATCATGCAGTTCGTGACTTTAATTGCCGTTGGCACGCTTCTCGTCATGATTCTGATTCTCTATTTCAGCAGAAAGAGAGAAGCTACAGGAGAAATCGTGAGCTGGATAGTTGGTTTGCTTGTGCGGTTTTCTCGTGGTCGCTGGAAATTTGAACGTTTGAGAGAGTCAGCTGAGAAAATGTTGAAGGCTTTTCACGATGGTGTGGACATGTTGGTGCAGCAGAGAAACCGTCTTGTTCTACCAGTTGCCATAGCGATCGTCGCATGGGCTCTTGACTTGCTGATTTCGTTTCTTGTGTTTCAAGCCTTGAACGCTAAAGTGCCATTCAGTGCCATAACCATTGTCTATTCGATCAGCGCTGCAATTCAGACAGCTCCTATAGGCATTCCAGGCGAGGCGGGAGTTCTGGAAATCGTCATGACTACGTTATACACTTCATTGCTTGGAGTGGAGAAAATCGCTCTGGCTGCTGCTGCAACCATATTAATACGCGTTGTTACGTTGTGGCTGCGTCTGTTCATAGGCGGATTAACAGTGCAATGGCTTGGAATCAAGAGCTTGAGACCGCCAGAGCACAAAAAAGCTGAAGTGGCATAGCGCTTTCTAACAGTTCGAGAGAGCAATCGAAAGATTAGCTATTCAATGGATTATAGCCAAGTCACGTGTAGATGCGGGAAGAATAAGTGTGAGTGAAAAGCTAACCAAGAGCCCACAGAGTTTTCAGCTATCCTTGAAGCTGCTTGTCTCAAGAATCTGTTTGAGTGTTTGCAGGAATTCTGCGGCTGGCGCCCCATCCACAATTCGATGGTCATACGTTAGACTCAATTGCATCGTATGCTTGACTGTCATGTGACCGTTAACCGCAACAGGTTTTTCAACAACTCTGCCGACGCCTAGAATGGCTGCTTCAGGGGGATTGATGATTGGAATAAAAACGTCAACACCATACATGCCCAGATTCGTAATTGTGAAGGTTCCGCCTGTCACGTCTCGCCTTGCTAGCTTGCCTTGTTGCGTTTTCTCTATCAGTGTCTTCAATGCTGACGATATTTCGCCAAGTGACTTCTTGTCTGCATCTTCTACAACTGGAACAACCAATCCGTTCTCGGTTGCCACTGCAACGCCGATGTTGACGTCTTCGAATATCTTGATTTGCTCGCCATTCAGAGCGGCGTTCAAGGCAGGATGCTTCTGCAGAGCCTTGGCTGCAGCTTTTATCAGCATCTCAGTGTAAGATAGCTGTGTCTCTGAGCGCAGTCTAACCGCGTTAGTCATGTCAACTTCCATTATAACAGTGCTGTGTGGCGCAGTTCTTGCACTCAATGAGAGTCTTTCAGCAGTTGTCTTTCTTATACCAGCCAAGGGTCTGACTTCTCGCACTCTCGGCTTAGACACAGCATGCTCCGCGAAACGTCTCACATCATCTTCAACGATTCGCCCATCTGGACCTGAACCCTTTACCGTCATCAAATTAACGCCTGACTCTCTAGCCAGTTTCCTCGCAGCAGGTGAAGCTGGGATTCGTTCTATAGCCTCATCTGGCTTCGGAGCTAGTATCGGAGCTTTCTCGATCTGCGATGCTGGCTCACGAGGCGTTGCTAGTTCTGTCTCAGCTATGGTTTCGTCCGCTGCCGCAATAACGCCTATCGCTTGGTCAACTGGTACGTCTAAGCCTTCGCCAGCCAGAATTTTGCGAAGAACTCCAGATTCAGGGGCTTCAACATCATATGTCACTTTTTCCGACAGCACCTCAACCAAAGGCTCTCCTTTCTGCACAGTCTCGCCTTCTTTCTTGAACCATTGTACAACTGTGCCCTCTTTCATCGTTAGACTTAGTCTAGGCATGACGACCTTTGTAACCAATTAGCCCTCTCCAGTTTCATGGGATATAGATGGTTTATGAGCCGATGACTTTTACATTTTCCACTCTAATCGAAGGAACAATCGAATCTGGAAACTGTTTAGGATCGTTTCCTATTTCCGAAATCTGTTTAAGCCAGTCGAACGCTACGCCTGACACCATACCGCCTTTAATTGGATGCTTGATCTCTCCTCTCTCGACATAAAACGCGGTTGAAAGCTGGGCGCTGATCATTCCAGATCCCGCTTGGGTAAATCCTGCCATA